>CALDLU010000070.1:0-12786 GCA_937915245.1 uncultured Clostridia bacterium
AAAGAATATCAAAAGAAAGAAGGTAGGTCGCCTTCATTTCGTCAGATTTGCCATGCAATGAGTTTCCCAAGCATAGGCACAGCACAAAAATATGTAAATGTCTTAAAAACTCGTGGTTTACTCTCACAAAACGATCAAGGCAAAATTGAAATCCCATTTAACCTTCGCAAAGGAACAACCATAGTAGCCCCACTGGTTGGCTCAGTAACCTGCGGAACACCTATTCTAGCCGAAGAAAATATTGAGGAAAATTATTTATTGCCTACATCAATTTTTGGTTCTGGCGAAACAATGGTATTGCACGCAAAAGGCGACAGTATGGTAGGTGCAGGAATAAATAGTGGAGATTTGCTAGTAGTTAAAATTTGTGATAGTGCCGATGACGGAGACATCGTTGTTGCGCTGATAAACGATTCAGCCACAGTAAAGCGACTATTCAAACACAAAGACTATGTTGCATTGCATCCTGAAAATCCGAAATATCAAGACATTATTACAAAAGAAGTTAAAATTCAAGGTATTGTTAAGCACGTAATTCACAGTTTTTAGGAGGCGATAGCATTGAAAACTAAAATGTTTTGTCCACATTGTGGCAGATGTTTGGGAGAGAGCATTACATCTGATGAAACAGGTGTAGTAAAAGCACTTGTTGTAGTGCCAACCAAACTGAAGCGGAAACAATTCATCTATGACGTAAAATGTGTTAGATGCAAAGAAAAAGTCTTCATATCAATGGAGTTTGCAGATTAAAATTGAATATTAAATAATACGAACCCTTGCGTTCTTTCAGTTAAAAAATTGATAAAACGCTTGGGTTTTTTATTTTCGGCAAATTGCGACAAAGAAAGAGCAGTTTTGCCAATAAAAGTAGGTATCAAAAAATTACAATACCTAAAAGGTATTGTAAAATTATTGTGTAATATACGAAAGATGAGTTTTTTGATAAGAAAAGGAGGTTTTATTGAAAATCCCCGAACTCATCAACCTACAACTTTATAAAAAATACGAAGTCCCAAGTATAAGAGGGTTTATGCACTCTTTACAACTTGGGATTTTTTATTGCAAGAAAAAAATAAAAAATCTCTAAAAAAATTTGAAAAATAATTCCCGCGTGGTCAAATGGTGTCCACGCGACCTTGCTAAAGTAATGGTGTCAAAACAAAAAGAAAGGAGGTGATAGCGATATGGATTTCAAAAGTTCAAGCGTAACAGCAGATATTTTGAATTATATTTCCGATGGAAAAGTTCATACTTTGCAAGAAATAGCTGATGAAGTTGAAGTCAGTAAAAAGACTGCTCAAAGACACATCCAATCACTTGCATATCGCTATCCTATTGAAACTTTTTGTGGTGGCATAAACAGAGGTGGTGTAAAACTCGACACAAAATACATAGTCCAGGGGAAAATAATCACCAACGAGAAATTGCAGATTCTCGGAAAAGCATTGGCATTACTGCAAGGTGCTGATGATAACGAAGTGAACTCAAGACTATTACAGGAGTTGATAAATGATTTCGCACCACCTACAAGCAAGGAGACAAAAAATGAAGATCAACAGGAACAAGTTAATTAAATACCTTAAAGAGATTAAGATGTCAATGAGCGAGTTTGTTAAAAACCTTGGTTGGGATTACAAAAGGTTTATTGATATGTTATTCGATAACGGGGATTTAGAAAGAGATGATGCAATGACATTTATCAAGTTTGTAGGAGCGGAAGATGCCATGAAGATCATCAATTGGAGGCAGATGAATGTCAGAAAACCAAAATATAGAGAAATCTTTCAACACGACAATGCCAATCAATGTGCAACCATATAAGCACCAACTTAAAGCTTTTCTATTCGCATTAAAAGTGATGGGTTATATCCCAGATGAAAGTTCCAATAGTTTGTGATAACTGCCTAAAAATAATAATGAAAACACTTAGCACAATTCATCAATTCAACTTTTGCTCAGCAAAGTGCAAAAATGAGTTTAATTCGGTAAAATTCTCTAACTTCAATAAGACAATAAACCCTATGAATCAGCCTGGCAAAACAATAGATGAAAGAGTAAAAATGAGACAAAGGAAGCTGAAATACAATAACAAAAATAACATAACAGCAAAATCCTATAACAAATATCTAGGCGAGCCAGAGCATAGAAGAATTGCAAGAGTGAAACTCGGAAGAGACCTATTGCCGAATGAAGTTGTTCATCACATTGATGGCAACAGCAAAAACAATAAACCTAGTAATATTCAAGTAATGGATAGAGCAGAACACACAAGCCTACACATGAAAGAATATTGGAGAAATAAACGAAGTGAAAAAGAGTAAATCTGTTGCCATCTTGGCCGAAATGGGAACAGGAAAAACCTTGATCACAATAGCACTTGCTGGTGCATTATATAACAATCAAAAAATCAATAAAATGCTGATAGTAGCGCCACTTTCCATAGTTTCAGTGTGGGAAAGTGAATTCAAAAAGTTTGCTGACTTCGATTTCAATATTGCTGTGCTTGATGGTAGTTCTCAAAAGAAATACCAAGCACTAAACAATTTGTTTGGCAAAGGACTTCAAGTCGCCGTCATCAATTATGAAAGTTGTTGGAGAATTGAAGAAATGCTTGCAATTTGGCAACCAGACTTAATTGTTTGTGATGAGTCAAGCAAGATAAAAAATCCACAAGCAAAACAATCAAAAGCACTTCATAGACTTGGCAAACAAAGTAAACACAACATTATTTTAACAGGAACACCTGTGACTAACAATCCTTTGGACTTTTTCTCACAGTATAAGTTCCTAGATGAAAACATTTTTGGTTCTAGTTTCTACGCATTTAGAGCAAGATACGCAATCCTTGGTGGATATGGAAATCACCAAGTTGTAGGATACAAAAACCTACCAGAACTTGTGGAAAAGGCACACAGTATTGCATTTAGAATAACCAAAAAAGAAGCTTTGGACTTGCCAGAACAAGTTGACCAAATAAGACTTGTTGACCTTGAACCAAAAGCCGAAACACAATATAGACTTTTGGAAAGAGAAAGTGTGGCAGAACTTGAACAAGGCAATGTTGTAGCAATGAACGTGCTTACTAAATTATTGAGATTGTCGCAGATAACAGGTGGCTTCGTAAAAACTGAAATAAGTGATGAAGCTGTGCCAATATCTTCAGCAAAGATAAACGCACTTGAAGAAATTATTGATGAGTGTATGGATGCACGCAAAAAGTTGGTTGTTTTTGCACGATTTGTCGCAGAGATAGATGCTATCGAAAGATTACTAATAAAAAAGAAAATAGGATATGCACTTATCAAAGGCGATGTTAAAGACCGTGCAGAACAAGTGGAAAAATTCCAAAAAGATGAAACAGTTAGAGTGTTTGTTGGGCAGATACAAACAACAGGAATGGGGCTCACATTGACTGCCGCTGATACTGCTGTGTTCTATTCGCTAGATTATAGTTTCTCAAACTATGAACAGGCAAAAGCAAGAATACACAGGATAGGGCAGAAAAACAATTGTACCTACATTCACTTAATAGCAAACAAGACCATTGATGAAAAGGTCTTTGATGCACTTAAAAGAAAGAAAAGCATAGCAGACTTGGTGGTTGACAATTGGCGATCGTTATTCAACACAAACAAATAAGGAGACCAAATGGAAAATCAAGATTTATTTGAAACAGCGGATAAGTATTATGCCGCAAGACAAGAAAGAGATATTCGTGAACAGGCTTACAAAGATGCAAACGAAGTAGTGAAACAACTAGAACAAGAGTTAATCCAAAAGATGACCGACAATGAAGTTTCTACCTTCAAAAGAAATGGTGTTCAGTTCATTGTGGCATCAAGAGAATACCTTTCAGCAAACCCAGAAACCAGAGATGAATTGTATAAGAGAATTCGTGATAAAGGACTTGACTACCTTTTCACAGTCAATGCAAACACTCTAAGTGGATTTGTGAAAGAACAGAAAAAGGGAAACGAGGACATTATGCCAGAATGGTTAGATGGACTCATCAATACCTTTGAAAAACAATCAATAAGAATTAAGAAATAGGAGAATTGTCATGCAAAATGAAATTGTAAAGAAAGAAACAGAGTATGCAGTAGAGAGCAGTAATCTCGCTGAATCACTTGGCGAAGAAATGCAAGGACTCAACATCACATTTGACAGAATTAAAGTTCCAAGTGGTGGTGGACTTGCTTACGAAGTTCCAGGCGACAACCCTGAAGAACCAGATCTTGAAAAAGAGTTTGAAGCGGTTATTCTATACCATCACCCAATGCTTTCATACTACAAAGAAAAATACAATGGTGCAAACGAAGCCCCAAACTGCTCATCAATTGATGGCATCACAGGAATTGATAGAGACACAGGCGAAATGAAGTCGTGCAAAGATTGTCCTTTCAATGAATTTGGTAGTGGCGAAAATGGTGGTAAAGCCTGCAAGGTTAAAAGAAGAATATTCTTGCTTCGTAAAGGCGAAGCTTTGCCAGTCGTATTTGCTTTGCCTACAACAAGTGTTGGAGACTTTTCAAAATACATTATGAGAATTGTCTCAAAAGGAAGAAAGTCAAATCAAGTGGTTACAAAGTTCAGTTTGAAAAAGGTTCAAAACTCTGGTGGAATAACTTACAGCAAAGTTGTTGTTTCACAGGTTAGAGAACTAAATGACATTGAACAAAAATCCATTGATTCACTTTCGGCGCAGGTTAAGGCTATCGCTAAAAACTTACAAGAAAACTATGAGAACGAGGAATAACACTCGACTAGAATAAGGAGAGATCAATGGCAGATATTTTTGAAGAAATAAATTCACTAGTTAATGTGAAGCAACTTATTGAGTATTATTACCAACCACTCAGAAGAGATAACAAAGTTATCTGCCCATTTCATAACGAAAAGACTGGTTCTTTGAGCGTAAATGAAAAAGACAATATGTGGAAATGCTTTGGCTGTGGGGCTGGTGGCGATGGCATCAGCTTCGTGGCCAAGTACAAAAACATAAGTCAAATTGATGCCGCAAAACTTATTGCAAGTGATTTCAATTTACAAGTTGACTTTGGAAAAGAAGAAAAAGATCCAAGCAAACTAGAAATACGAAGATACATTCTAGAATGCCAAAAGAACTTGGAAAAAACAGATTATTTGCAAAACAGGGGATTGTCTCTGGAAACCTTGCGTTTCTTCGGTGTTGGATATGACACAAAGAAAAAATGTGTCGTGATTCCTTACAATCGAAGTTATACGTACTACCAAACAAGGCGAGTAGATAGAAAAGAATTCTATAAGCCAGAAAAAGATAAAGCAGGACCAGAGCCAATTTGGAACGACACAGCATTGTACAAGAAAGATACTAGACCAATATTTGTGGTTGAAAGTCCAATCTGTGCAATGAGTATTATGCAATACAGTGGCGTTGCAATATCAATTTGTGGGAAAGAAAACAAGAATAAACTAGTTGAATTTTGCAAAAAGATTAAGCCCAAAGCACCATTGATTCTTAGTCTCGACAACGATGCGCCTGGACAGCAAGCAAATGAAGAATTATATCAAATGCTTAAAGAAGTTGATGTCAAGTGCGTAAAGTTCAATGTTGCTGGAAACTACAAAGATCCAAACGAACTATTGCAGAAAGATCCAGCAAAACTATGCGAACGAATCTATCAAGGCAACTTGCAAGCAAAAAGAGTTGCTCGTGGTAGCGATGACCTAATCACAGCAGAAGATTTGTATAGCATTGAACTAGAAGATTTGAAATGGATAGTCAAAGGACTTATTCCAGAAGGACTATCAATCCTAGTTGCCGCAAGTAAGATAGGTAAGTCTTGGTTGATGATGCAACTTTGCAATGCAATAGTAGAAAGACTTTCATTCTTAAACAAACCTACAACGCACAGTGGAGTGCTGTATTTCTCACTAGAAGATAGTGATCGTAGATTGAAAAGAAGAATGAATGTAGTTTGGAAAAACAAAAAGCCTTCACCGGGGGTCTACTTCAAAACTGAGTGCAAAACCTTAGATACAGGTCTCATAGATCAGCTGACACGAATAGTCAAAGCATACAAAGACATTAAAGTTATAATCTTTGATACATTCCAAAAAATTCGTGGAACAGCAATGAAAAATGAAAGTGCCTATGCCTATGATTATAGGGAAATGGGCATTCTCAAACAATTTGCAGATAGATATGGAATCAGCATAATTTTGGTGCATCACACTAGAAAAATGTTAGACCAAGATGATGTTTTCAATATGACAAGTGGTAGTACAGCAATAATCGGTGCATCAGACACAGCGTTGCTTATCTACAAGAAAAAGCGTGGCGATGAATTCGCAACACTAAATCTCACAGGTCGTGATGTTATAGAACAGGAAATTGTGATAAATCGTAGCCAAGAACAAGGTATTTGGAGTGTAGTTGGTTCACCTGAAGAACAGGAAGCCAAGCACAAAGAAGAAGCGTTCAACAAGAATCCTATTGCTATGACACTATTAAAACTATATGAAAAGAACCCAACAACAGGGTGGGAAGGCTCTGTGAGACAACTTGCCAATGCTTATTGTGATTTGACAGGGGAAGCTTTGCCAGACACGGAAGCAAATATAGGTAAAACATTAAATGACTACGACTTTTGCCAACGAATTTATAAGGCAACTAAGTGGGAACATTCAACAAGGCGAAGAAGCAACTGCACTTTGCACACTTTTAAGCCAAGACAAGTGACATTTTTTGACCGATATGCACCAAAAGACTGAAATAGTATATAAAAAGCCCTTACACTCCTTACACTGCTTACACTAAAAGTAGTGAATAGTCCGAAAAATAAAGGCTTTTAACATAAATCTATCCACAAATTGTCCTTACACTTTCCTTACACTTACTTACACTCTCCTTACACTAAAACCAGGTAAAACACAAAAGTATCCCTACGATTTTGATGTTTTCTTACATTTCCTAGTAAAAGTGTAAGGAGTGTAGGCAGTGTAGGTGTTTTATAGGAGAATTTATGAAAGAGCAAACCATTGTAGATAAAATTAAGGCTTATCTAAAAACAATACCAAATCTGTTCTTCTGGAAAGAACATGGCGGACAATATGGAACAGCAGGAATTCCAGACATAATTGTCTGCTATAAAGGGAAATTTATAGCATTTGAATGCAAATTGCCAGGAAGAAAACCGACACTTTTGCAAGCAATTACACTAAGAAAAATTATGCTAGCAGGTGGAATTGCTGTTGTTGTAACCAGCCTTGACCAGGCTAAGGAAATTATAGAATCAATCAAATAAAGGAGAAATGGATGGACTTATTGCTACACAAAGTCAATCTAACAGATGAGGTCAAGTTTGATTATGAGACATCAATAAGTCCAAACTTTGACCTTATATCAAAAGAGATTAAAAACGAACTAGAATTTTATATTCAACAACACACGAAAATCTGGCACAAACGCTATATGCGATTGACCTACTATGATGAACAGTCCTACTCAATGCTTATGTTTTTCATAAGAGAATATAAACAATTCCTATCAATGAAAACTTGGAATGTAGTTGGTGTTTGTTTAGCAGAAGATTGGAACGAAGAACTAGAAGAGTGTGGACAAATAAAGGCTTGGCTTGACACCACTTTAACACCAAAAGAAGATGAACTAGATTGGGTGGAAGTGTTAAGGTTAAGGCAAGAACAAGAAGAAAGAGAGCGAAAATTAGATGAAAAGGAGCAAGAGAAGTATGACCGATTATTCAGTTAACGAACTACTAAACAATTACCATTTGAATAAAAGCAAATTGAAATTGATTGGATATAAAGATAATAAAAACAACGAAAATTTACTAGAATTAAAAGAAGAAATGGATATGCTGGACTACTGCATCAACATACTGCCAGAAGAAGAAAAGACAATTATAACCAACCATTATATTAAAAGAATGTCTCTAAGACAGTTGAGTAAAGTGCTAATAATGGCACGAACAACTATCACAAGAAAGTTAAAAAATGCAGAAAATTTGCTTGAAAAGTTGTTAAAATCTGCAAAAAACTGAAAAAAAGGTTAAATTTGGGACAGTTTGATGCCGAAAAAGTTAAAAACCATACCAAAAATGGGGTAATAATATAAAGTGAAGGCACAAGAAAAAAGGAGCGAGCGCAAATGCCACACAAACCAAAACACCCTTGTGGATATCCAGGTTGTCCGAATCTAACAAATGACAGGTTCTGTGATGTTCATAAGAAAAAGGTTGATTCAACCTACAATAAATACGAAAGAGATAATTTCAGTAGAACATTCTACAATTCACCTAGATGGCGTGAGTTAAGAAAAAGAAAACTAACAATCTCTCCATTATGTGAAGAATGCAAAAAGAATGGAACTTTCGTGAAAGCAACTATGGTTGATCATATCACACCAATAAAGCAAGGTGGAGAAGCATTTGATATTAACAATTTGCAGTCCTTATGTTGGTCGTGTCATAGCAGAAAATCAGTCCAAGAAGGTAGTCGTTTTGGAAGAAAAAATAGTCAAAAAACTTGCGATTAAGTCTGGACTTTGATAGGTGTTTGCGGTATTGTTTGTGTTGTAAAAAAGGAGAAAATAATGGAGACATTAGAAGAAAAATTGAAACAATTCAAACATACAAAAGCAGTTGGAGATGGCTATCCAAGAGGTTATAAATCACACATAAATGCTTTTATGGAAGGCTTCAATAGTGGAAGATTTAACTCATACAAAGATGAGTATTTCGTAGAAACTAGACAATATGCAAATGAACAACTAGCAGAATACAATAAAAAGATTAAAGAGAATTGGAAAGAAGCTAGATGCCAAGTGGTTGCTAGAATATTACAAATAGAAGAAAAAGAAAGACTAAACAAACTACTATATGGTAATTCATTGAACAACCAAAAAGAAGAAGCACTAAAAAGAGTTTTAGAGTTCGTGTGCGAAAGCTTACCAGTATTAAAGGAAGGCGAATAATATGAAACAACAATTCAACCTTAAAGAATACACAAAGAAAGACATAGAAGATGCGATAGAAACAATCCAAGATGGTATGAGATTCAATTGCGAACAAATGAAATCAAATATGAACAAACCAAACTTCAGCGAGTTAAATGTGGACTTGTATATGCGAAACCTAAAACTAGAAAAGGACTTGAACAAATTCCAAAGAGAGAAAGCTAGAAGAATAAGACACAGCAATTGGTAGGCCCAGGGGCGGTCAAATCTCTACGACTTTCAACTTGCAAAGCGGGCAGGCAGTCGCGCGTAAATTTTCGCAAAATCAAAAATCAAAAAAATAATCAAAATATTCAATATAAAAACACAGCAGAACCCTTGAAATTGCTGTGTTTTTTGCTGTTTTGATTTCTACTGAAAAAATCAAAATAAAATCAAAAAATAATCAAAAATAAATCAAAAAAGGAGAAAAATATGGCGAGTGGCGGATATAGAGTTGGTGCAGGGCGACCAAAGAAATCAGTAACTGAAAAGATACTAAACGGTAATCCAGGCAAAAGAAAAATTGGTGTGTTGGAATTTGGCGATGAAGCTGAGATTCCAAACAAACCAGCATCTTGGTTAAGTCCAAAAGCAAAAGAAATTTGGAAACAAGTGTATGAATGGCTAGAAAAAATTGGTTGCACAAAAGGTGTGCTTCCATACAACCTAGATGAATATGCTCACTGCAAGTCCAGATGGCTTGAATGTGAAGAAGCAATCACAACTCACGGTTTCCTATTAAAAGATGCAAATGGAAAAACAATCAACAATCCTTGTATTCAAATGGCGCAAAATTATTTGAGACAGACCAATGATGTGTGGGCTAAAATCTTTGCAGTTGTAAGAGAGACAAAACTGACAGATTGGAACGAAGATAACCCAAACAATGACATAATGGAAAACATACTGAGAGGTAAGTGATGCTAAAGGTAATTGAGTTATTCGCTGGCGTTGGCTCTCAAACGCAAGCATTAAAAAATATAGGCGTAGAACACGAAGTCGTTGCAATATCAGATAACGATATGCACGCCGACAAAACCTACCGAGCATTGCACGATCCAAATGTAAATAACCTTGGCGACATAACCAAAATACAAAGTTTGCCGAAAGCAGATTTGTGGACATACAGTTTTCCTTGCCAAGACATTTCAGTAGCAGGATTGCAAAGAGGACTAGACCAAGGAAGTGGAACAAGGTCAGGGCTACTTTGGGAAGTAGAACGATTGCTGATAAAAGCAAAAGAACAAGGAACACTGCCCAAATACTTACTGCTAGAAAATGTAAAGAACTTAATAGGAAAGAAATTCAAAGACAACTACGAAAAATGGTTGTCTTTTTTGTCGTCTCTTGGATACACAACTTACACAAAGGTGCTAAATGCGAAGGACTTTGGTGTTCCACAAAACAGGGAAAGAGTGTTCGGTGTTTCAATACTTGGCGATCACGAACCTTATGAGTTCCCAAAACCAAGAGAATTGAAAATAAGGCTCAAAGACATTTTGGAAGAAAATGTTGAAGAAAAGTATTACTTAAAGGCATCTACAATAATCAGCATACTAAACACAACATTTAATCAGCGAGCAGGACTATTGCACGGTGGCAACGATGTTTGTGCAACACTATGTGCCAGGGATTATAGAGAACCAAAACTCATTGCTGTTGGAAAACTCGAAGGCGGAGTTTGGGATAAGCGATACAATCAAATAAGACAAGTGTTCGATCCAAATGGCATAAGTCCAACTATAATGGCTGGTGGCGGTGGTGGCACAGAAACAAAGATAATTGCGATTCGTGGCAGAGAGCAAGGTCAAGTCATAGAACCAAATGATAAAGGAACTAGCAATGCTTTAACAACAGTGCAAAAAGATAACCTAGTTATGGAAAAGCCAAACAAATTGGTGTGTCGTGGATACAAAAAGTTTACAGACAAAAATGGCTATATTCCAGAACTATTCAATCCTTACCACGGTAAAGAAATAAAAGACATTGCACCAACACAAACAACCAAGTGTGGAATAGATACAAGCACAGCAACAGTGCTTAAAGCAGAAAAGCAAATAGATTGCATAAGAATCAGAAAACTAACACCAACAGAGTGTTGGCGACTTATGGGCTGGAACGATGAGCAAATTGCAAAAGTCAAAGCATCAGGAATAAGCAACACTCAAATGTACAAACAAGCAGGAAATGGAATTGTCGTAACAGTGTTAGAAGCAATCTTCAAAAATCTATTCCTTTAACCTGGACTTGCAAAGCCTTATGCGGTATGTTTGTTGTCGGAGGGAATAACAATGTACGATAAATTCTTTATGAAAAAAGTTTGCGATAGGTGTGGCAAAGACCTAAGTCAAGGTCGCATAATGTCAATGTTCAATGAAGATTGCATTTGTATGGAATGCAAAGAACAAGAGAGAAAAAGACCAGACTATAAGCAAGCAGTAGAGAAAGATACAAACGAATATCTACGCAAGATAAAATTAAAAATTAAATATGGCAAAAAAGATGACAAAAAATAATTAAAGTATGCTATAATAGAACCATCCATAGAGAGTGTGCGAGAGACCAAACTCAATGACCACACAGCAACCTAGCATAAGACAAGGTGCTCCAGTTTGGAACGATGGTCATAGAATAGTGTGCTTCTGTCCCATCGTTGTGATGGGATTTTTTATGGAAATAAAAAGTAAAAAGGAAGTAAATCTATGAAAACAATTATTACAAGTGAGAGTGTCAACATAGGACACCCAGACAAAACCTGCGATACTATTGCAGATGCATTCTTGGATGAAGCTCTTCGCCAAGATCCAAATTCAATGATGGCAGTAGAGTGTGCCATTAAAGATAACAAATTATTTATTTATGGGGAAGCAACAACCAAAGCACAAATTGACTACGATTCAATTGCTAGGAAGATACTCAAAGAGATTGGCTATGATTGTGAGTTTGACATTATCAAGCAAATCAGCATTCAAAGTCCAGATATCAACCAGGCAGTGAACAAAAAAGTTATATGCGCCAATGACCAAGGTATGGTTTATGGTTATGCTACCAATGAAACCAAAGAATATATGCCTTTACCAATCATAGTTGCACACAAACTTATGAGAAAGTATGAAGAGTTTAGAAAAACTCACAAAGGATACTTTGCTGATGCAAAAAGCCAGGTAACAGTTGAATATAACAATAACGATCCTGTTGGCATTGAAACAGTGCTTGTTTCAGTTTCACATTCAAACGACTTAACAAAAGAAGAAATACGAAACACAATTGCTGAAGAAGTAATTGCACCAGTGCTTGCAGAATATGCTTACCTTATTACAGCAACCACAGACTTAATCGTCAACCCAAGTGGTAAGTTCACCATATGGGGAAGCTTTGGAGATAGTGGCTGTGTTGGAAGAAAAATTGTAGTTGACACTTATGGTGGCGTTGGCCGAGTAGGTGGCGGTTGTTTTAGTTCCAAAAATGCAACAAAGGTAGATAGAAGTGGAGCATACTACGCAAGGTATGTAGCAAAGAACATTGTTGCTCATAAACTTGCTGATAAGTGCGAAATTCAAGTTGCGTATGGCATTGGACTTGAAAAACCAATATCAGTTAACATTGACACATTTGGCACAGAGAAAGTTTCAATGGATAAAATTTTTAAGTATGTTCAAGACAACTTTGATTTCAGTCCAGCAAACATTATTGAAGAACTAGACCTTCTAAAACCAATATACCAAGCAACAGCGTGCTACGGTCATTTTGGTAGAGAAGAATTCCCTTGGGAAAAAATTAAAGATTAA
>CALDLU010000071.1:0-6663 GCA_937915245.1 uncultured Clostridia bacterium
GTTTTGATAGGTAGTCGTGGAGCTAATGATTCATTTGCTGTAAGTGGATATGGGGAACAAGAATACGCTGGATATTATGAAGGCGAATTTTTGGAAGAAGACAAACTTTTTGAAACTTTTCAAAAAGCAATCAATGATGCTCAAAGTTCAGCAAATTTGATAATAGACAAGGTTTATATTGGTGTTCCAGCAAACTTTTGTCAATGCAAAACAAGAACAATAGTGCAATCATTTGGTCAAAGAATAAAATTAAGAGAAGAAGATTTACAAACTATCTATCAAAGTGCAGATGATAATACTAATGAAAATTTGGTGTTACTCAGTTGCTCTCCAATTATGTTTGTTTTAGACGATGGGAGAAAAGTTTTTGATGCTTGTGGACAAAGAACATCAAAGATAAGTGCAACTTTAAGTTTTGTTTATGCAGAAAAACAATTTATTGAAAAAATAAATTCATTAATAAAACAACTTGGTATAAGTTCAGTTGAATATTTATCTTCAACACTTTGTGAAAGTATGTATTTATTACCAAAAGAAAGAAGGGAAGAAAGAGCGATTTTAATTGATTGTGGATATATTGAAACATCAGTTGCAGTAATAAAAGGTGATGGTCTTTTGGACTTAAAATCATTTGCAGTTGGTGGTGGTCATATTTCAGCAGATTTATCACAATGCTTGGGGATTTCATTCAATGAAGCAGAACAATTAAGGAAGCAATTAATTTTATCAGTTGTTCCAAGTGATGCAGATGATTATGAACTTGAAAGAAATGGTGCAAATTTCCCAATTAGTATGAGAAATGCAAACGAAATAACATCGGCAAGACTTGAAATGATTGCATCACTCATAAAAAAATGCGTGTGCTACGATGGACAAGACCTTCCAGCAGTTCCATATTACATAACAGGTGGTGGAATTTCATACACCAAAGGTGCAAAAGATATTTTGTCTGGATATTTGGGTGTGAATTTAACTTTAATTTATCCAAGAGATATGCAATTAAGTAAACCACATTATTCATCACTTTTGGGACTTATGGACAAAGCATTAAGTTTAGAAAATAAAAATAATGGATTTTTCAAAAATCTAATAAGAAAATTAACAGGAAGATAAGGAGAAGAAAATGTATAGTAATATTGATGTAGGACCAGTAGCAAATATTAAGGTAATTGGTGTTGGTGGCGGTGGGAATAATGCCGTAAACAGAATGATTGATGCAAATATCACAAGTGCTCAATTTATTGCAATTAACACAGATAAACAAGCATTGCTTTTAAGCAAAGCAGACCATAGACTTCAAATTGGTGAAAAATTAACTCGTGGTCTTGGCGCTGGTGCTGACCCAGATGTTGGACAAAAAGCTGCAGAAGAAAGTAAAGCAAGTATTCAAGAAATTTTAAAAGATTGCGACCTTGTATTCATCACAGCAGGTATGGGTGGTGGAACAGGAACAGGTGCTGCTCCAGTTGTTGCCCAAATTGCAAAAGAAATGGGTATATTAACCATTGCTGTTGTTACAAAACCTTTTGGATTTGAAGGTAGAAAAAGATTAGAAAATGCTGAAAAAGGACTTGAAAACCTTAGAAAGTATGTTGACACATTGGTTATTATTCCAAATGACAAATTACTTAAATTAGTACCACAAAAAACACCTATCATCGAAGCATTCTTATATGCTGATGATGTATTAAGACAAGGTATTCAAGGAATTTCTGATTTAATTGTAACACCAAGTTTAATTAACCTTGACTTTGCCGATGTAAGAAGTGTTATGAAAAACACAGGACTTGCTCATATGGGTATTGGACACGCAAAAGGTGAAAACAAAACTATTGAAGCAGTTAGACAAGCCGTTTCTTCTCCATTGCTTGAAACAACAATCGAAGGCGCAACAGGTGTTATACTTAATGTTAAGGGTGGACTTGATTTACCACTTGATGAAGTATACGAAGCGGCAAACCTTGTAAGAGAAGTTGTTGACCCATCTTGCAATATCATATTTGGTTCAGGAATTGATGAAGGAATGAATGATGAAGTTGAAATCACAATCATTGCAACAGGTTTCCAAAACAAATTGACAGACCAAAATAAAGATACAGCAAGAGTAAAACAAGATGCTCAAGCTGCTCATACATATGGTAGAGAACAAACAACAAATTCAAGATATGAAGGTTTCCCAACAACAAAAAGTTTGTTCCCACAAAGAGAACAACAATCAGTTCAAAGAGAACAAGTTCAAAAAGAACAACCACAACAAGTAAATGCTCAATTCACAAAAAACAGTGATGGAAGCGATAGTTCAAGACTTCATGTTGATGATGCCTATGTTCCACCATTCTTGAGAAAATATAGAGATAATAAATAATTGATAAAAAAATTCAAAGGTAAAACCCTTTGAATTTTTTATTTTTTAGTAATAATAATTTGATATAGTAGTACTAGCACCAGCAACAATAACAATTCCCAAAATTACACCAATAGCAAAACAAATTAAAAATGTTGTAAGCCAAGCCTTTATAAATGTTTTTCTTGCAACTGTTCCTTCTGGATAAATTACAATTCCAATAATTAGACCAATAATTCCCAAGAAAAGTCCCATCAAAACGCCCATTCCAGTTTTTGATTCTCTAAACTTTGGATCGATATTTTCTTGTTTTGTGGAACAACCACATTTTGGACAAACAACTGCTTCATTATTGATTTCTTCGCCACATTTTTTGCAAAACATTTCTTCCTCCTTTTAAAATGTAACAAACTGTTACATAAATAAAGTAACAAATTGTTACACTATTGTCAAGGGAATGTTGATGATAGGATTAAAAAAAATTAGGAAGCAGAAAAAACTTAATCAGCAAAAAGTGGCATACGACCTGCATATTTCAAGGGAGTGTTTGTCATATTATGAAAATGGTAAAAGAGAGCCAAGTTTAGATTTGCTTCTTGAAATGTCAAAATACTTCAATGTTTCAATAAACTATTTAATAACTGGGGAAGAATTTCCCAAAAGATAAAATCTAATAATTTTTAAATTTCGACATATTTATGTATGTCGTTTTTTTTTGCTTAATGTAAAATTAGTATAGGGGAAAAATGATTGTTTATATAGAAGATACAATAATTGAAAATTTCCTTGTTACATATCTTATTGAAATGATTGTGTATAGTTTTATAAAACAAAAAAAATCAAAAATAAGAATTGTTATTTCTTGTTTGTTTGCAAGTTTAATAGCACTATTATATCCACTATTAAAATTACAAACATGGTTGTTGTTTTTACTCAAAATACTTATTGGGTTTATAATCAGTATCATTGCATACAAAGGTAAAGACCTAAAAAATCAATTATTTTTTTATGTTATGTTTTTAATTACAACAAGCATATATGGTGGAATAAATTTGTTTATATATTTTGCTATATATGGCAATTTTGAAAGCAGTAAAAAACTCCCAACTGTTTTAATTGTTGCAAGTTTGCTTTTTATTACTTATTTTTTAAAACAATGTCAAAAGAAATTATACGCAAAGAAAAATATCAATAACTTTATGTATGATATAGAAATACAAAACAATAACGAAATAATAAAAACTGTTGCATACCTTGATACTGGTAATATCTTGCAAGACACAGTATCTCAAAATCCAGTTATTTTAGTTAATTACAAGATGTTTGAAAAAATTAACAAAAATTTTAAATTACATAATTTGTTGACCAAAAAATTTGATGGACTTAAAGATGGTCATTATATTCTTGTAAAAACAGCAACTTCAAATTCACAAATTTTGGCATTTTCGGTTGATGAATTAAAAATACATATAGGCGAGAATGTAAAAAGCTTTCATAATCCAACATTTGCATTATCAAAAGTAAAGATAACAGGCTTTGATTGTGATGTGATATTAAATTCAAAACTAATAGGAGAGTAGTATGTTTTCAAAGTTACTAAAAAAAATAAAAGAAGTATTTGGTTTAAGTATTTTCAATGATGTAGATAATATTGTTATGTATATATGTGGCAATGAAAGTTTGCCAAGTCCACTTGAACCAGAAGAAGAAGAGATATTGTTAGAAGAACTTGCCAATAATAACAAACAGGCAAAAGAAAAACTGATTGAACATAATTTAAGACTTGTCGTTTATATCGCCAAAAAGTTTGAAAACAGTGGACTTAATATAGAAGATTTATTCTCTATTGGTGCAATAGGTTTAATTAAAGCAGTTCAAACATATGACAATGACAAAAAAATAAAATTGGCAACTTATGCTTCAAGATGTATAGAAAATGAAATCTTAATGCAATTAAGAAAAACTAATAAATTAAAAAACGAAGTAAGTCTTGATGAACCATTAAATTTAGATAGTGATGGTAACGAGTTATTGCTGGAAGATGTCCTATTTACAGAAAACGAAAGTGTTTCAAAAGACCTTGAAAAATCAGCAGAAAAACAAATAATTTGGCAAATACTTGAAAAGTTAAATAAAAGGGAAAAAGAAATAATGGTCTTAAGATTTGGACTAAATGGTAATGAAGAAAAAACACAAAAAGAAGTCGCAGACCTTATGGGAATAAGTCAAAGTTATATTTCACGAATAGAGAAAAAAGTATTGGGAAAAATGAAAAAAGATTTGGAAAAAGTAATATAATTGTTTATTTATATTTATTTTTAATTTATTTTGTTATTTTTTAACATTTATTTTTATTTTTGAATATTTTTATTTTAATTAGGAAAACATATTTTCACAAAGGAGCAATTATGCCAAATAGAGTGGAAATATGTGGAGTTAATACATCACTTCTTCCAAAACTAAAAAATGATGAATTAATGGAACTAATGAAAAAAGTGAAACAAGGTGATGACCTTGCAAGAGAACAATTCATTGTTGCAAATTTAAGGCTGGTATTAAGTGTTGTTCAAAGATTTTCTGGTAAAAAAGAAAAAAGTGATGATATGTTCCAAGTGGGCTGTGTTGGACTTATGAAGGCGATAGATAACTTTGATATTTCATTAAATGTAAGATTTTCAACATATGCTGTGCCAATGATAATTGGTGAGATAAGAAGATTTTTAAGAGATAATAACTCTATTCGTGTTTCAAGAAGTTTAAGAGATATTGCTTACAAATCTTTGCAGGCGAGAGAATTGCTTTCAAAAAATTTAGATAGAGAACCAACAAATGAAGAAATTGCAAAAGAAATAGGAATGGATGTAAAAGATGTCAATTTTGCTCTTGATGCAATTTCTGACACGATTTCATTGAATGAACCTGTTTATAGCGATGGCAATGAAGCAATTAGAATTATGGACCAAGTTGCTGACCTAAAAAACAATGATGAAGTATTAACTGAACAAATTGCACTCAAAGATGCAATAAAAAAACTCAATCCAAAAGAGAAACAGATACTCCTTATGCGTTACTATATAGGAAAAACGCAAATGGAAGTTAGTGAAGAAATTGGAATAAGTCAGGCACAAGTTTCAAGACTTGAAAAAAATGCCTTAAAGTCAATGAAACGAAATCTAAATTAACCTTTGTAAATCAACAAAGGGTACATAAAAATTTTGTTTTTATAATTTGTTTGACATAAGTTGTTGTTTTGCTTATAATAAAAACAAGGTAAAGTTATGCAGTATCACAAAATTATGTGCCTTGATTATGGCGATGCAAGAATAGGAATTGCATTTACAGATTTTTTGCAAATCACTTGCAATCCTTATCAAACCTATGTTTCACAAGGTAGAGATAAAGATTTAAAGTATTTAACAGATTTGGCACATTCAAACAGTGTAAACCTTATTGTTATTGGAATGCCTTATTCATTAGAAGGGCAGGAGAATGAAAGAACAAAAGTAACACAAGAGTTTGGAACTATGCTGTCAAATTTTGCTGGCATAAAAGTTGTATACGAAGATGAAAGATTATCTTCTTATGAAGCAGAAGAAATTTTGCGTCAAAAAAAGGTAAATCCAAGAGATAGAAAAATGCAACTTGATATGCTATCGGCGGCAATAATTTTGCAAGCCTACTTAAATAACAATCAAAAAGGAGAATAGTATGGAAGAAAAGAAACAAGAAGAAAAAGAAGCAATAGACATTGTAGATATTTTATTAGATGAGGATAATGAAGACCCTATAACACTTTATGATGAAAATGATAAGGCTGTAAAATTTGACCAAGTTGCAGTTATTCCACTCAACAATAATTTATATGCAATTTTAAAACCTATTGATGAAATGGAAGGTGTTGCTGATGATGAAGCAATCGTTTTTGCAGTAAAACAAGACAAAAACGGAGAATCTGTGCTTGAAATTGAAACAGATGAACCAACAGCAATAAAGGTTTTTGATGAATATTACAACCTTCTTGACAAGGCAGACAAAGAAAAAAAAGAAAAGAAAGATTAGTATTTTTGCCACTGGATAAACTCCGGTGGTTTTTTCTTTAACTATGCCAAAAATTTCTTAAAAAATTTGTAAAAAGTTGTTGACATATAAAAAGCGATTTGATATATTATAAGAGCATTAGCAAAAAGGTTGTGGGAGTTTAGCTCAGTTGGCTAGAGCATCTGCCTTACAAGCAGAGGGTCATAGGTTCGAGTCCTATAACTCCCACCAATTTTATTTTAATGCACAAATTAAATAAACCAATAATATAATAGGTATGC
>CALDLU010000072.1:0-3385 GCA_937915245.1 uncultured Clostridia bacterium
CCAAATTTTTTGCAAGATGAGCATCTTTGTTAAAAAACAAACAATAGTCATATGTTCCATAACTATCGTGAGATTTAACTTCATCATTATCTATATATGTATATAGTTGAGTGTTTGACCTGAATGCAAGTGCAATGTTAAATTTTTTGGCTGCATCAACTAGCATTTTATTTTTTTCAATAAATTTAAGTTCATTACCTATTTCATCATTATATACTACTAAAACCTTTCCTCTCATAAGAAAACCTCTTGCTTAAATATAACACATGAACGAAAGATTTTCAATAAAGTTTTTCATAAATTTTCAAAATGTTTTCTTTATAATTTGAAAGTTCACATTCATTCTTTACAAGGTTCAATTTTTTATCTCTGTAAACAATAATCACTTTATCTTTATCAATTTTGCAACAAACAAATTTTACTTTTTTATATCTATCAACAACAATCGTTTTTTTGCTTTTTATATCAAATATATTGCCAACTTTTAGTTTTATTTTTTCGCCATACAAAATTTCAATACAGTCATTATGAATTACATTTGCATCACACCTTGTCATAATATCTAAATCAGCATATGACATTTTTTTTATTTGTTTTGAATTTGTAATTTTTGGATTAACCTGTCTTACACCATAAACATCAGTCCAGTTTTCATATATATTTGCGTTCAAACATTTTGCTATTATTGCTCCTGTTATATCAGAGCCACCCCGAGAAAATAATTTTATTTGTTTATTTTCATTAACGCCATAAAATCCACAAGTGGCAAATATTTTATATTTATTTTTATAGTAAATTAATTTATTTTTTGTTTTTTTGTAATTTATTTTATTATTTTGGAAAAAAATAATTTTTTCTGCTGGTATAAATTTTATATCAAGGTATTTTGACATAAGTAGTGTTGTTATATATTCCCCTTTTGATATAAGATAATCAGCATTTTTTGTTAATGAAAAATAATTATAATATTTATTTAATAATTTTTTTACATTTATGTTTATTTTTAAATCTTTTTGTAATTTATTGAATTTATTTAAAATTAATTTTTTATTTTTTGAAACATTTATATTTTGAGTTATTTCAATTAATAAATCAGTTATTTTTTTGTCTTTTTGATATTTTTTACCAATAGCAGAAAAAACAAAAACTTGTCTCTTTTTGTTTTTTTCTTTTAATGCCTTTATATTTTGAATTGACTTTAAACTCGTGGTTGATGTACCACCAAACTTACAAACTATCAATCAAATTCTCCATATCAAACAAACCATTCTTTTTTGTTACAATAAACTTGCAAGCATTGTATGCACCAAGACAAAATACTTGCCTGCTTTCTACATTATGCACAAGAGTTAAAGTTTCAAAATCGTTATACACTTTCACTTTATGAATACCAATAACTTTGCCAACTCTAAGTGCAACAACTTTTGGTGTTATGTTATTTTTCTTTAATGTGGCTATTAACATTTTTGCCGAACCAGATGGAATATCTTTTTTTGTTTTATGATGTACTTCTTCCAAAACTATTTCTTGGTCTTGTTGTCCCTTTATATTTCTTATCATTCTGTTTAGAACATTAAACATAATAGAAAAATTTGATGACATAAAAATAGGTATAACTTTGCTTTGTTCTTTTATCTCATCAAAATTTTCTTTTGTATGATTTGTTGTTGCAATAACAAGTGGTAACTTTTTATTTTTTGCAAAAGTTAAGTTTTGAATTAAAGCATCAGGAGTTGAAAAATCTAATATAACATCTCCACACTTATCTTTTAAATCTTTTGCATTATCTTTATCTATCGCAACATAATCTACTTTGTTTTGGGTAAAAAAATATTGCATCTCTTTGCCCATTCTTCCATTTGCACCAATCAAAATAACTTTCATATATTCTTTAAATCTCCATCTAATACTTTTTTGTGATTTTCTTGAAGTTTTATCAAAGGTTCTCTTAACTCATTTTTTATCAGTTTTGATTTTGCCAGAACATATTTAACTGGTATAGGATTTGGTTCGATAAATAAATCTTTATTTATAGAATAAAACTTTTTTGAATACTTTTTGTGTGCAACTAAACTTTTCCAAGCACAAACAACATCTTTTGGAAAAGCATTTGAAGTTACACTTATAATTCCATTTGCACCAAGTGAGTGAAAAATGAAACTCAAGTTGTCATTTCCACAATATATTTTTTGATTATCAACTTTTTCAAAGACTTCCAAAATATGTTCAATGTTACCATTTGCTTCTTTTATTCCTGCAATGCTTTTTAGATTACATAATTTTGTGTATGTGTTAGGCAAAATGTTTACACCTGTTCTTGATGGAACATTATACACAAAGAATGGAATATTTATGCTATCAATATTTTTATAGTACTCAATAATTCCATTTTGCGTTGTTTTATTATAATAAGGAGTAACACAAAGCACAGCATCAGCTCCAAGTCTTTTGGCTTGAATGGTATTTTTAACAGCCAAACTTGTGTTATTTGAGCCAGTTCCAACAATTAATTTTGTTGGGTTTTTTATTAGTCTTCTTGCAAACCTTATTATTTCATCTCTTTCATAATAGTCAACCGTTGCACTTTCCCCTGTTGTCCCCAAAATCAAAATTGCACCAACCCTTGCTTCTATTTGATTGTTTATTAACCTTTCCAATGCAACATAGTCAATGCTCTTATCTTGCTTGAATGGTGTAATAAGTGCTGTACAAACACCTTTAAAAATCATTATTTACTCCTTTTTATAAGTTCATCTAAAATCTGAACACCGTTTTGTGATGCTCCTTTTCTTAAATTATCGCCAACAACAAAAATAGAAAATGAATTTTTAGCAAGTTCTGTTTTCCTTAATCTACCAACATAAATATCTTTTTTATTTTTAACATACCTTGGTTGTAATTTTGAAAAATCATTGCCAACATATTTTACATTTAAAGAATTTTTAAGAGCATTTTCTATGTCTAATAAGGTTACATTTTTTCTTGTTGTAAAATTAATACTTATGCTATGACAAATATCAACATTTACCCTAATGCAAGTTGCCGAAACTTTGATATTAACATCATCTAATATCTTTTTTGTTTCGTATATCATTTTGTTTTCTTCTTTACTTATTCCTTGCCTGTCAATTTCTCCAATATACGGAATAAGATTATTATCAATAACATAGTCCAACTTCCTTAAATCTTTTTGATTGATTTCTTTTTGGTCAAGCAAAGCTTTTTGCCCTGCACCACTCAATGATTGGTATGTTACATATTCAACATTTTTAAGTCCAAACAACTTATGAATATTACAAAGAGCCATAAGCGAAATACTTGTTGAACAGTTTGGATTACAAATTATACTTTCATTTGCCTTATCTAAATTTATTTCAGGAATTAT
>CALDLU010000073.1:0-3126 GCA_937915245.1 uncultured Clostridia bacterium
TGCAATAGCAATTTCTTCTTTTTCACTTTTCTTGCATACATCATTTTTATAATATGGTGGATTGGAATAAACAACACTTACTGGCTTGGTGATATGGTTTTTGTAATTTTGGATTTTATCACATATAATTTCAACATTGTTCATTTTGTTAAATTCAAAATTTAATTTTGTAAGATTTGCATATTTTTCCTGCATTTCAAAACAAACAATTTTTTGTGGTTTGCATTTGTAATTTACAAGAACCGAAATAACTCCACTGCCCGAGCCAATTTCTACGCAACTATCTTTGTGAGTTGTTTTTATAAAGTTTGACAAAATAACGCTATCACTTGTAAAAGCGTAGCCATCAACATATTGATATAATTTTAACCCATCTAAATTTAGGTCATCAAGTCGTAAATTATTTGTCATTTTTTTCAAACTTAATTTGCCCTACTTCATATTCTTTTAGTTCAGTTGTGTCGCCTTTAACAAATTTTACTTGAACTTTCTTTTTGAGTAAGTTGTTATAAACAACTTGTCCTTTCCCATCTGGAGTTTCAACAATCGAATTAACTTTTGGCATTTGCTTTAAAAGTTCCACATAACCATCATTTTCATAAGATAAACAACACATAAGTCGTCCACAAAGTCCGCTTATGTTTGCTGGATTTAAACTTAACCCCTGATTTTTTGCCATTTTTATTGTTGAATGTTCAAAATCTTTTAAAAATAAATTACAGCAAACTTGTCTTCCACAAGGTCCAATTCCACCAAGTAATTGAGTTTCGTTTCTTGAACCAATTTGTCTTAACTCAATTCTAATTTTAAAACAATTTGCAAGTTCTTTTACAAGTTCCCTAAAATCAACTCTATCATCACTTGTAAAGTTTATTATAACTTTGCTTCTTTCCAAATTAAGTTCGGCTGAAACAATTTTCATATCAAGTTTAAGTTTGTCAGCCAAAAATTCTGTTTTTGCTTTTATTTCCTTTTGCTTTTCCAAATTTTCTTTTTTTTGTGCAATATCCTTTTCGGTTGCAAGTCTTAAAACATTTTTTAATTTGTCTTTTAATTCATTTTCATCAATATAAGTAATTTCACTGCTGACATAACCTAATTCACTTCCACGAACAGTGTCAACAACAACTGCATCATTTAATTTTAAATCTAAACCATTTGGAGAAAAGGTGTAAGTTTTCCCTTCATCATCATATCTAATTTCAACTTTTGCTATTTGCATAAGAATTTAACCTCCAAGTCTTTTATGAGTAATGTTTGCAAAATAAGACTAATTGCTACATTAGAAAATTGTCTTTTGTTTGCATCATCAATGTTATAAATAATATTTTGTAATGCAAGAATTGAATATTCATCTTTCACTTGCTCAAATTTTGATATTAAATTTGTATTTAAAACAAGTTCTTTTTGCCCCAATTTTAGCATAAGAACATCACGATACATATTTGATAAATTTTCCAAAATTATATTAAATGTATCTTTATCTAATTTCTGTGGAATATAATCAATTATGTTTGAAGTGTTTTTCAAACTGCACACAATATTTTGACATAACGAATAAGTTTTTAAAAAGTTGTCATTTTGCAAAATGTTTCTTGTTTTTCCAATATATCCCCCACCAAGTTCCATTGCTAATGTAAAATGGTCGTTCAGTCTATTTTTTTCAAATAACTTTTCTATCTCTTCTTTTTTTAGTGGTTCAACCTGTTTTTTTACAAGCCTTGAAATAACCGTTGGCAAAACTTTGTTAAGATTTGTTGTTGAAACCAAAAATATAACATTTTGTGGTGGCTCTTCCAAAGTTTTTAAGAGTTTGTTTTGTGCTTCTTCACTAGAATTATCAATGTCATTTATAATAAGAATTTTTTTGTTTGCAATCATTGGTTTTTTTATTGCTTCCAAAGTGATTTGCTTTGAATCTTCAACTGACAAACTTTTTGCTTTTGGAAATTCAACTATATCTGGATGAGTGCCTTCTTTTGCTTTAATGCAGTCAGGACAAACTTTGCAACCATTATCGTTACACATAATAAACCTTGCAACATTATGAATAAATTGCCAATTTGACTCACTATCATTGCCATAAAAAAGATAGCCAGAAACAAGTTTTCCCAACTTTTTTTCTTGCATAAGACCTGTATATACACTATTAGAGTTATAACAATCTAAAAATTCCACAAAATGATTTTAACACATATAAAAAAAATAGAAAAGTGATTTTTATAAAAAGACATTTACACAAATAAAAAAGTTGACAATTATGTCAACTTTAATATGTATATTTTCTTATTTCTGCATTATCAAATAATTTAAGGTCTTCATAAACAAATTTGTCTACAAAACCATGCTTAATTATGTAATCAATGTAACCTGCATTGCAATTATGTGTTACAACCAAAACATTTTTATAGGGATATTTTTGTTTTAATGTTCTTAAAAACTTTTTATCTCTTTCAAATACATCTTCATAACTTTCCAAATGATATTCTTTTGACCTTTCATGCTTTTTTATTCTTTCTTGTTCTGTTAAGGAATTATTAAGCCTTCCTGCAAAATCGCCTTGGTCAACTTCAATTATATCTTCATCTTTTATAATTTTTACATTATGGTATTTGTTTACAATATTGGCAGTTTGCATTGTGCGTTTTATTGGAGAACAAATAATAATATCAAACTTGACATCTTTATATTTTAAAGCTGTTTTTTCAGCTTGCTCTTTTCCTGTTTTGCTTAACATATTATTTCTTCTACCTTGGATTATTCCCTTTTCATTCCAATTTGTTCTTCCATGACGCATAACATACAAATTCATTGTTTTTTCTCCTAATTTAATGTTTTTTGATCATTTTTTGCTTGTTTTAACAGTTTTTCATAACAAGAAAAGCAAACTGCTTCATAACTTGAATTTCCACCAAGCAAGATTTCATCACCATCAACAGATATTTTTCCATTAACAAATCTTGCATTGACATTAGCTTTTTTACCACATCTGCAAACAGACTTTATCTCATGCAAGGAGTCTGCAATTTCAACAAGCCTTTTTGAGCCTTCAAATAGTTCGGTTTTAAAATTTGTCAAAAGTCCATAACAAAGCACTGGAACAAACTCTGACACTTCTTTTAACTG
>CALDLU010000074.1:0-2026 GCA_937915245.1 uncultured Clostridia bacterium
GGGGTTGTGTATTTGGATAAAATAGATAGATTAATAAAAGAAAAATTACATATAAAGTATTATGTAAGATATATGGACGATTTGGTGCTTATATCAAGTTGTAAACAAGAACTAAAAAATTGTTTATGCGAAATTAAAAATTGTCTTTTGTCATTAAAATTGGAATTAAATAATAAAACAAATATCACTCCACTAAAACAAAATCTGGAATTTTTGGGAGCAATTTACCATGTCGGCAATAATGGTAAAATATATTTGAGAGTAAAGCCTAAAACAAAAGTTAGATTTAAAAGGGCTTACAATCTTTCGAGATATGCCAATAAAAATTCTCATTATAAGCAAATGTTGATTGCAGGAATGAAAGGGCATTTAAAAGGTTTTGATATAAATTTACAAAAAATGCTTGCACCTGTTGCTTAATATTTCTATGTCATTTCGACTATGACCTGCATTGATGGGCTTGGAGAAATCTCAACATCATTATCTTTTAATCGGTTGAGATTTCTCGTGGGTTTGTCTTTGTGGGATAACTCGAAATGACTATTTTTTTATGTCATTCCGACTGTCGACCTTGAAGCACGACCTAGGAGAAATCTCATCTTCTTAAAAATCTTTAAAAATTTTGCATAAAGTAGTTGACAAATGAATAGACTATGAATATAATAGTGCTAGCACAATCAAATAGAGAGTGCTAGCAATCAAAATTTACTAAAAGGGGGAAGCAATGAAGTTAAGTGAAAGAAAACATTTTATACTAACAAGCGTTATTGAAGATTATATTAAAGATGCAGCACCAATAACAAGTGCAAATGTGCAAGAAAGATATATACCAAAAGTTAGCACTGCAACTTTAAGAAATGAACTTAATGCTCTTGAAAGTATGGGATATTTAAAACAACTTCATACTTCTGGTGGTAGAATTCCTACAGCCGAAGGTTATAAATATTATGTTTCCACTTTGCTTGAAGATTTTGAAGTTAGTGAAGAAAAGTTAAACAAAGTAAAAACAATGCTTGATAATGAAACATCTTCACTTACACAAATTTTATCAGGAATTGCTGAAATTATTTCCAAAGCAACAAATTATCCAACAGTTATGGTTACAAATGGCTATGATAAATTGGTAATTGAAGAAGTGAAAATAATTCCACTCATTGACAATGAAGCTCTTGTGTTGTTTAGAACAAAAAGTGGAATTGTTAAAAATTCTATGCAAACAAATGCAAGCGAAAAAGTTTGCGATGATGCGTCAGCGTTTTTGACAAGGAAATTTTATGGTCAAACAATAGGAGAAATGCTTTCTGGTGATACACTTGCCAAAAGTTTGGGAGAAGTTCAAAACTTTCAATCATTAGTAAGTGGGTTACTTGAAAGTATGAGAAGGTTTGTAACAAAACAAAACATTGATATTCGTGGAGAAAGTGCAGTAAACATTCTTGATGAAAATGAAAAGCGAAGTGTAAAGCAAACAAAAAAAATATTAACACTTCTTGGCGATAAGGAAGAACTACTTAATCAAATTGACACAAAAGCCGACCACATAACAGTAAAGATTGGCGATGAAGATGAAAAAATGGAAGGTTGTGCACTTATCACTGCACCAATAGTGATAAAAGGTACGCCAGTTGCATCTATTGCAGTAATTGGTCCAGATAGAATGGACTATGCAAACATTGCTCAAGCCTTGAATATTGTTATGAGTGAATTAAAAAGAGAATAGGAGAATTTGATGGCTTACAAGAAAACAAAATCCGAAGAAAATAAAAAAGATTACACTGTTGAGCCTTTTGTTAAAGATGAAGACAAAAAGCAAACTGAAGAACAAAAAGTTCAACAAGACAACATAGAAAACAAAAAAGAAGAATCAAAGGTTGAAGCAAAACAGCCAGAAAAAAATTTGGCAGATGAATATCTTAATATGGCAAGAATAATTCAAGCAGATTTTGATAATTATCGCAAACGAACGGCTGAAAGCATAAAACAAGCAAAACTTGATGGTGTAACTCAAGCAGTTGAAGTTTTTATT
>CALDLU010000075.1:0-34016 GCA_937915245.1 uncultured Clostridia bacterium
GAATGCACTACCACTTATTGTTGTCAATGCTGGTAGATTTATACTTGTTAATGAATAACAACTAGAGAATGCACTACCACTTATTGTTGTCAATGCTGGTAGATTTATACTTGTTAATGAATAACAACTAGAGAATGTACTACTACTTATTGTTGTCATATTAGTGTTTTCAGTACATTTAAAATTTAATATATATTTATTGCTTTGTATAATTATTTGTTTTGATGAACTAGTAGGTACAGTTAATTTATCTACTATCATTTCCATAACTTTTACATCTGTTTTGAAATCAATATTTGCATTTAATTCAGCATTTATCATATACACTATAACATATCGTGTACTATACCCTAAACTACAAGGTTTATCTTTACTAACATCCCAAGTATGAGTTTGATTTCCTACATATAGTGTATCGGGTTCATCACTAAACACAAATGCATCTCCTTGTGAGGCATTACCACTTGCAGTCTTTGACATTGTTGTGCTTATATCTGTATTTGGTAACAACATAATATAAGTTGGATGATAAGTTACACCATCTTGTTCAATATCTTGTGCATTTCTAATTATATCTTCGGTATCCCACCAATCATTTGGTCTTTGCCAACCTCCTCCAACTTCTGGGTTATTTGGATTTATAAATTCAGTATTATTTTGTTCTAAAAATAAATTTCCTATATTAAATATGTCCATATCATCAGTTGCTGGTAAGTTCGCAAGTTTTGCATTTTTAATACAATTTTGTCTACCTTTTTCTACATTTTCTAACACATTTAAAATATTACTAGCCATGATTCATTCCTCCTAAAATATTTATTAATTCTTTAACTCTATTTACTTGGTCTTGTGTATATAATAAGTCCATAGGTTCATATTGAAAATTAGCACCATACTTAAATTCTAAATCACTTTCTATCATATATTGCTTCATATCAATATCTATTTGAACATCTGCTATTACTTCACTATAACCATCTAAATTGTCATCTATTGCTTTGTATGTACCGTTTGAAGTTATTGTTTTTGTACCAAACTTCTTTTCAGGCACATTAACTTTAGCACTTGCCTTATCGGTTACATCATAAATCCCATTTTTGGTAAATTCTACTTCTCCATTTGGAACTATATATTCACTTGGAATGGGTTCTACTGTTACTTTAGATAAACCCGTATAATCTTTATCGGGTTCTACAATTTGAGTTTCTTTTGTAGGTGTAACTTCTTTTTCTTGAGTAATTGGTTTTAAAACTTCAATTGTTTTACTTAACTGCCCAGTAAGAACTTCATCTTGGCTAATATAACCAGTTAATTCTTGTGCTTCTATCATTTAATATCACTGCCTTCTGGGTATAAAATAAATTCTTTAGCACCATCCTCATCATAGCCAATTATTGTATTACCATTTAATTGGATTTCATACCAATATGTTACAGGTTTATTAATTAACTCGCCAATAGTTAAATCTTCTTTATCAAAAAAAATTTCAATTTTTTTAGTTTCAACTGCAACTTCATATTCTTTTAATAACATGGCATTTTCATTCAATTTATTTGCTTCATATACACCAAATTTTACAATATCTCCAATTTGAAAAGTATAACTTTCTAAATCAGAAGTTGGAATAGAAAAAGAAAAACTTTGGTTTTCATCTCCTCTATTTACTGATATGGTTTTATATAAATTATCTACTTTTAGCATAATATTCCACCTTTCTATAGTAATTATAACATAACTTTTAAATAACACAAAAAAATACCAATAAATGGTATCCCTTTGATAATTAATTCAAGGAGGTTGTCAATGAATTAATAGTAAAAGTTCATATCGCAATGGCATTGAATTTCTTCAATGCGATATGAAAAATGATATGCTATTCAACACCTAGGATTATTTATCACATATCATAGCATTGTGCTTTAGTCTTATTTCCACACGGGAGAATAAGCATACTTATTAGCACCATATTAAGCAAATCTGATGCATAAGGGTTCAAACCTTATTTATTAAACGCTCATATAATCGGCACCCGATTAACTTAATATGCTACCAGCAAGGTAGCGGTATAAATCACACCTACTTAATCGCAACGAGAAACCATAAGTAGCAATGTGGTTTAATTATATCTGCTTTTGCTCGCTGTCTAGGGTATTAGCAGCATTCCCCACCTCTAAATTAGGACTTCGTTACTGCTACTAGCGGAACTAATGACTTCACGACTTCCATATAAACACAGGATTTTATGTGTTTGCCCAACAATTTAATAATATAAACACAACCTTGTAAATTGCATTTACATATTTAATATAACATAAATGATATTAAAAATCAATAATGGAGTTCCTATATGGAATTGCACCATAATCTAGGTTTTTGCAGAACCTTGTCCTACTTTTAGACGATAGGAACATCAAATAGAAGAAGTTAATCTTCTATTTTCCAAACACATCGCATAGTACGATTTGAACAGTCAAATGTGTCATATATGCAACCATCTATTATACAAGTGATATGTCCTATCATAGTACATAAATATACTCCTTTAGGGTGTTCTTCTAAAAATTCCCCTATAGTTTTTGAATAATGGCATTCTCTTGGATATTTATTGTCTAAATATTCTTCAATAAAGTCGACACTATCCATCATTTGTCCTTGCTCTCTTGCTAAATTACTTAATTTATCATAAGTAATATCCCAAGATGTATTTTCGGCTAAAGATATGGCACGAGTAGTGCAATCTGCCACTCTATTATTTAATGGATTTGCATTGTAATATTTGAACATAATTACATTCTTGCCATTTCATCAATTGCTTGGTTTAAGATTTGAACTTCTTCATTTGAAGAGGCATTTTCTTTTAAATGTTTGTAATAGTCTTTAAATGATTTAACCATGTATTTAAAACTTTCCATAGTTTTACCATCATTTCCGTACATTTCTTTTCCCTCACTATAATCTTCATAGTTTTGGTACATATCGTTCATTATTTCTTCACCACGATATCTTCCTCTTCCTGTTCCCGGAACTCCACGGCGACCATAACTATCCATAAAACGACCTCTACTATCTCTTGAACGACCACCACTATAATTATCGTAATCTCTATACATATTTTCTTTCTCCTTCCAATATTTTTCGTTTTCGATATCTTTGTGGATATCTATTAATTTATAAAGCACATCAACATTGGCATTTTGTAAGCCATTTTCAGTTGTTTGTTTTATAAGTTTTTCTACTTCTTCTTTTGCTTTTACTAAAACATTTTGTTCTGTTTTTTCTTCTTCCATCTAATCACCTTTCTTTTAATAACTCGATTATTTTTTCATATTGTTCATCTTGCTTATTCAAATGATTTTCTAGTTTTTCTATTTGCTTATCATTTAAGTTTAAATTTTCAACACCAATTATGAAAGACAATATATTTATTAAGTCTAATAAGTAATCGTTGTTATTGTCAGTATTCATTATGCTCTTTTGCTAATCCCAAGAATAGCATTAGTAATAATAGGTACTTGTGTCGCAGTAGATGTCGTACCTGTCGCACCAGCATTAACATTTGGCACAGAAGCAATAGTTAAAGTAGTATTAGCCTTGCAACATACTCTTATTTTCTTGTTAAAAGATAAATTAGCAAGACCACCAGCAGTTACAGTTGAGGCACTAATTGTTGATGGTATTAAAATTCCATCTTGATATAGTCCAAGAGCAACAATACCAGCAGTTCCACTAGTTGCTACTGCACTTAAATCTATCTCGTAAGTTCCTCCTTGTAATATTTTATAAAGTGGAGAACCTTGTGTATGTTGAAGCCAACCACAACAATTTGCTGAACGACTTCTATAATCATCTAGTGGGAAAGTTACCACACTATTATTCGCAGTTAGAGCAAGTGTAGAATTAATTACACTTTCTATCATTTTTTATCATTCCTTTCTATATTTTTTACATTTTTGCAATTTTTTTACAATTATTGGCAAAATAATGTGTAAAATACAATTATTTTTAAAAAGATAGGTTTTTAGCCTATCTTTCGATTTTCCCCTTTAAGGGGAAAGCAATTCTCTGTAATCAGAGTTCCTTTATAGGCTCATGCTTAGATAATTGTCGAACCATTACCACATCCGCAACCATATCCGCTAGTTACCGAATAATTGTAGCAACAATTTGGATTTGGCACGATGTAACTTGGTGAAGGGCAAGGTTTTAATTGGTCTATTAAGTAAGTATTTTGTCTTTCTTGTGATGCTGCTAATCTCAACGCATTAATTTCATTTTGTTGAGCAGTGATTTGAGCGTTTTTATCTTCAAGTCTGTTTGCAATTATTTCATCGTGTAATGCACGATAATTGCAATTTACTGCATCAATTATATCTCTAGTGTTTTGAGTAGCATTATTAGTAATAGCACAAGTATTTGTAGCCATATTATAATTTACACCATCAATTGCTCTTTGAGTTTCACAGCAACAACTTGCTAATTGACTTGAAACACCATTTATAGCATTTCTAGTTTCAAACCCATTAGTCATAATAGCATTGTTTGTTCCTGCAAATCCATTTAATAGGCTAGTGTTCATAGCATAGAAGCCATCACATAGTCCATTCTGAATGTATCTGCTTTGGGCAGTTAAATCACCGAAACCATCACTAAGTTGTCTTTGAATTGTAGCAAAATCTGAGGCTAGAACATAATTATCAGCAACAGAACCATTACCATTGCCTCTGTTTCCACCGAAACCATTTCCCCATCCGCCTAAAGCAAAGATAAGAAATATGATAATCCAAGCAGACCAATCGCCATTACCAAATCCACTATTTCCGTTATTTGTTCCAACATCCATTACTGGAACAATTCCATCTCCTCTCATGTTTATTTCTCCTTTCTTCTATTTAAACCTATTGAATACTTTAACCTACCATGGTATAATTAATTAGTCGAGGTAATCATTAATAGATTTATATAAGTATCAAAGAGATTATCTCGACAATAAAAACTTTGGTACTTGTATAAGTCTATTTTTTTTATAGGAGATTTTTATGAAAGAAATATGGAAAGATATTAAAGGATATGAGGGGTTATATCAAGCAAGTAATCTAGGTAGGATAAAAAGTATTAGCAAAATGGTTAATGGTTCAAATCAATTTGGAGTTAAATTTAAATATTTAAAGAAAGATAAAATATTAAAACCTGTAATCAATAACCACGATTATTTGCAAGTGTCTTTGTACAAAAATAATAAGAAAGTTGAAATAAGAATACACCAACTTGTTGCTCAAACATTTTTGCCCAATCCTAATAATTATAAGATTATTAATCATAAAGATGGAAACAAACACAACAATTGTATTGAAAATTTAGAATATTGCACTCAATCTCACAATGTTAATGAAAGTTATCGATTAAGATTGCAAACGCCTATCACTAAACGAGTTAATCAATATGATTTAAATAACAATTTTATCAAAACATGGGATAGTATCAATGATGCTAGAAAACATTATAATAACTCACATATATCAGATTGTTGCAATGGTCATAGAAAAACCGCCACTGGTTATATTTGGAGATATACAGATTAGTGCATATCTCTTTTATTTTTTAAATTTATTCATAAATTCTCCAAATTGTTTATCAAAATCAATGTTTTTTTCTTTACATATATTTCTTGCAAATTGTTTTATTCCTTTATCATCTCCTTTTTCCATCATTTGTGTTAAATTCGCAAATATTGGGTTTGAATTATTTTTTAACATATTCATCGCTATATTTTTAGGGTTCATATTACCCATTAACCCTTTTAGCATATTTATTGGGTTCATATTACCCCTCCTTATTTGATTTTAATTTAGATTTAATTTCCTTTAATTCTTCTTTTATTTCTCTTTTAAAGGCTATTAAATTTTCTTGTATATCATCAAGTTTATTGAAATCAAACTTTTCTTCTTTGGTTTCTTTTTGTTCTTTAGGTTCATATATTGTTATTTTACTTGTTCCATCTTGTTGCAATTGTTTTGTTACTATTGCACTACCATTAGCAATTGGAAAATAACTTATTGACCCATCTAATGGTATATCCATAGATTTTACTGTTTCTACACTGTCTACTTGTTTACCATTTAAGAATGTTCTATTTATTCCCATCTGTGGAATATTTTGCTGCTGCATAGGCATTTCCATTGGTTGTGGTATATTTGGTTGTTGTCCATAATATCTATTCATATAAGGGTTATATTGGTTATACATTTTCTTTTCCTCCATATCTGTTTATAAAATGCAAAAGAGAAATAGTAAACCACACTTGTTTTAAAAATGCTTTAAACTATTTCTCCTTTCTGTAATCACTCTTGTACAAGTTGAGTACTCTTGTTCTTACATTTTTATTCTATCAAAGAAAAAGAAATGAATTTTACTCATTTCTTACACAATTATTGTAATTTATGTTTTATTTCGTTTACTTATTGTTTATATATCTATCTACATTTATATTTTTTATTTATTTTTTTATATATTTTAGTACATTTATATTGACTTTTCTATATATATCAATTACTTTTTTCGAGACTAGATTGGAAGCCTAATATGTTTTTTGGGTACAAAAACCCCTTGGAAAGCAAGAGATTTACATTTTATAACTACTTTTTTCTCAACTGAGTTGTTGAGCCATAAAATGGTCTTTGTTATACAAGTATAGTTATTATTCTGTCCATAACACTTGTATACCCCATTCCAGAAATCCACCAAGATTATTTTTTAGAGTTAGTTCACTTTTCCTAACTTGAAGATAAACAAAATAAAGACCTCTTTTGTTGTACCTAACTTTTTCTAATGCGTGAGCAAAGTTAAACTTCCTAGTTTTTTGATAACGGTGAAACTAGAGCAAAGAAAACACCTTGCGAAACAAATAAAAAAAGAATACTTATAGACAAGTAGAGTTTTTAAAACGAAGTGAATGGCTCTACCCATCTATAAATATTCTTTCTATTCACTTCGTTATTCTTATACAAGTCAAGTATACTATAAATAAAAGAATAAATCAAGTAGTAAAATTAAAAAAATAAATATCTTAATAAACATAGTTTTAAGAAAGATTTGTTAAAAGGCATAGAATTACACTAGAAATATGAAAACATTGCTCTAAATGGCTAAAAATGAGTAATTTGGGCATAAAAAAAGATAACTACAATATCTTCATTATCTTTTTCTTAATTTTATGTATTTCTTTACTGATTAAACTCTCACTACAATTTTCTTTCATAGCCATTTGAACTATGGACATATTCTTAATCCTATACTCGAATATTCTCTTTTGAAAATCATTTAGCATTAGTTCTTCACATATTTTATTATATTCTGTTCTTGTAAAATCTAGTTTAAGCATTATTTATGCCCCATATACTTACCACAAAGTTTACATCTTCTTCGACCTTGTTTGTCTTTTTTGGTGTTAGATTTGCGATATTTGGTTGTACGAGTTGTTTTATTTATTTTCAATGTTGCCATTATTGTTTCCACCTATAAAATTATTATTACCATTCTCAGTATTCATATCATAAGTTTCAGTTGTAGTAGTTTCTACACCTATGTCATTAAGGGTGTGAATTAAGTAACCAACTGTTCCTATAAATGCTATGAATGTTATAATCCAAATGATGAATAATCTTTTAGTTTGTTTCTTATAATCTTTGATAAGTTCTAGTGCTAAACTTTCTTCTTGTATTTCTTCTACTTGGTGTTTTATATCTTCTATTTCTGCTTTATCACTTTTTATTGACATATTTTTTCCCCTTTCTTGGTAATATACTATATCACTAAATATTTATTTTTCAAGTATTTTTATATGATATTCTCGAATATGATGGTCTAATGCAATATTTATTCTTTCATCCATATCTTTTTCATAACAATCTAATTTATTTTCTATTTTTTCAAGTTTATCCATTATGTTTTTTAGCATTTGGTCTGTTTGACCTTGTTTATAACTCGTATCACTTGCTTTTTTGTTGTCATCTTTCTTATCATTCCTAAAAAACGATATAACTGATAATATAGAACCTATTATTGCTATTGCTAAAGTTATGTATTGCATAGTATCTATTCTCCTCAATATTATATTATCATATTATTTTCATTTTGTAAAATTTCCATTATCCTGTTCTTTCCCACATATTAACTGCATAATATGGTGGCATGTTATTATGTGAAGAATTTGCACTTTGACCACCGATATCAATATAGTGATTATTTGAAAGTGAAGTAGTGTTTGTAGAAGTCCAAGCAGTAGTATCTTTACCTTGTGTGGAGTTACTGGTAGCAATAGAATAAGCACCAGCAGCACTACCTGCAGCATATGAGTAACCACCAGTACTAAGGTCATGATAGTGAGATAGGTCGGAAGTCGAAGTCCATATACGGCCCAAATTCTTTTGACCAGTTTCATCTGATGTCAATTGATGTCTGCATTCTCCTCCTCTTTCATACAACGGAGTATTATATTGCTCTGCAGCCATACTACCCCAGTAATCAGTTGAATTTGCTGCATTTGGACCTGTTGCTAATAAAAATCTACCAGTTATTTTTGCCCAAGTTCCACCAAATAACGTTGCTGGATTTGCATTATTAACTGAAATATATATTGAACCAATTGGGTATACTAAATCAAGTGTTGCGAGCTTACCATCGGTTTTTCCATCGTAGACCCCGTCTTTGTTCCACCAAAATATTGGTTTACCATAAGATATTGATTTGTCTACATATTCATCAATAATTTTATCTTTGTAATAAAATCTAAATTCATATTGTTTAGTATAGTCAAATGTACCTTCAAGTTGGATAATTCTATTTGTAGCCGAAGTACCTGAATATACTTTGTTACCATCTAAATAATAACCACCCTCAAGTGAAACACTTTCTATATCATCCCAAGAAGTTGATGACCCTTTTTCTCTTGATTTAAAACTTAATTCAAGTGTATTTGCAGTATTACCAAATGTATCATTAAAGTAATTACCCTCAAATGTAAGACCTACTTCACCAGTTGTTGGTTTAATTCGATAGAAATTAATTGGGTCAATTCTTAATCTAACATAATCAACCAATGGGTTTGAGGTATTTGTTGTACTAGTGCTATTTGAAAAACCCCTTGTATCGGTAGCAATAAGTGTGAATATATTTGTTGTTGCATTATTAACTAGATATGGGCTTGTACTAACACTTGTACCATTAATAGTATTACTTCTAATTGAAGCATATTGTTTTGAAGTCGAACTCCATGTTACTTGAGCGTTAGAAAAGCCTTTAACAATTATATTGCTTTCCTCTGTACCACTTGTTAATTGAGCAGTAATTGGATTAATATCTTTTGCACTTATACTAACACTTGGCTTAGTTTCATTTTGATTTGCATATATTGTTGCAGTTGTTGAACTAGAACCAATTAAAGTTCCACCATTGTATGTATCACAATTAATTGTTATTGTACCACTTGAAGCATTTGGTATTTGTGAATAGAAATTAGTAGGAATAGTCCAACCATAAGAATATTTTACTCCCGTAGCAATTGTGCCATTTAAATTCCCAAATGAATAACTTAAAGTATGAGTAAAACTATCACTTTTTTGATTAATATTGATTGAACAAGCCGTTCCTATAGTTGTATTCGTTGCAGTTACGGTTGATTTTCTAGGAATAGTTGGAAGTGAAACTGTTGTACTTAATGTTTTATTTAACTTTAAATAACCATTATATAATGTAGTTGTTATTGTTACACTTGCTGTTCCATCATCATTATGTTGAACGTATTGGTCTGAGTTAGTTTCCGTAATTGTTTTAGTACCGAAATAATATACACCGCTACCCTCAACTGTTGGTGCATAATCACAAGTAAATTTATAACCAGTACCTCCAGCAGTACCACCACTTAATACTGACCTTAACCTTGTATAAATTTGTGTCCTATTATTAGTAATGTCTTGGTTGCCAATTCTAGCATCAACATAGAAGTCTACCCATTGACTTGATACAACATTCCATCTCCAATAAATAAGATTTTGCCATGAATTATTTAACATAACTTATTCCTCCTAATCTCCTACCCAGTATACACCAGTGCCATCTGAGTAATCTTCTAATCTTGACCTGCCTTGCAATACAAAGAAGTGTTTAACTTCCATATTATCACTTCGCACTACTGTTTGTTTAGTTTCTTTATCATATCCTGCAAATAGTAATTCAGTGTTATTAGCAGCATTATTAACTTTTACACCTATTTCATTTATTCTTGTATTAGTAGGTGCATTTGTTTTCTCATATAACATACCATTTTCATCAAATGTTCCACTTGTTGTTTGTACTATTTCACTGACAATTTTATTGCCATCTTCATCATAAAATTCACCTTTTAATATTTTATTAACTTCTGTTTTCTTATAAGTATCAGTTTGGAGAGTTCTAACACTTTCTTCTAATGTAAGTACATCACTCGCAGGTGCGTAATTATCAAGCATACCTATTATTTCTTGCTTATTTTGATTTATAGTAACATCAAGTTCACTCGTTTTTGCCGTAATTGTTTCAACTGTACCCTCTAGTAAATCAACTTGTGTTTTAACTATTCTTCGTTCAGTTATCGGATTATCCGAAACATTTGTAGTTACTTGTTGTTGTTCAGTTGGTATTTTTAAATCAACTTTTGACATTATTGTCATTTCATAAGTAATTGTATTGTCATATAACCCATAATAATGTCTATCATATCTATCAAAATATTTTATATCATCCCAACAATCTAAAGTAATATCACCATAATTTTCAGTAGTTATTGAATAAGCAGTAAAATTTTTTACTATATTATAAATATTATCAATAGTAGTTTGGTCTTTTATAAATGGATTATCTTGTCTAATAATTAATGTGTTATAAACTGTACTAGGTTCTGTGCTTGGAGCAGTAAAATTTCTTTTAGCATCAAAATATGTTACTTTTGATATTTGATATTTTTCTCCTACTTTCCAAGATTTGCTTTTAAGATAGTTTATACCTATTTCTCCACCGTTTTTCAACTCTTTTAATACAAGTTTACCATCTCTATCTATTTTTGCGTTACAACCCTTTATTTCGGCTATATAACTAATCCATCTTTTACCACTTACGGAACTATCATACATACTTGTTTCAATATCACCATTTGTAGTTGGATATTCTCCAAGTTCTACACCACATTGTGTACATATATATTGAAGTATAGTATCTACTGTTGCTTTACCATCTACAAAACACGGGCTATAGTCTATTGCATCTTTAAAAAATATTGCACTATCTAAACAAGTTATTTCACAAGTTTCGTGATAATTTGCACCTAATTCATCTATGTAGTATATACCAATAGGAACATATACATAATCTTGTACACTATCAATATATTGTCCTATTTCTAATTTAACTTCTTTACCACTAACTATGTTTAAATTATATAAATTTTTAAATTTGATAGTTATTTGTTGTGATACAAAACTTCCCAATGTAAATACTTTGTCATTTTTATTTATTATTGGGCTTGATATTGTTATTTTACTAATTTGAGAATTAGGAACTAAATCACCCCCTATAGTTAGTTTCGCTTTGTATTGTGATGAACCACTAAATGATTTAGCCCTAAATTCTTCTGTTATATCATTTCCACTACTATCTTTTACAATATATGCCATAGATTATTCCTCCACTAATGAAAATGTCATTGCTTCATCTTCCTCATGCCAATTACCTTCTTCATCTTTCCATATTCTTTTAGTATCAAATTCTTTATCACTTGCATACATTTTATGTATTGATTTTTGCTTTGTTTTTTTATCAGTTAATTCTACATATATCCACTCTGGGCTTATTCTATTTAATATATAAGCAATATCATCATCACTTAATATAGGATATGCAACTTCAAAATCTTCTGCATCGTGTCTTACTCTATTTCTATGAGTATAACCCTCTAAATCAGTAAAGGCATCTTTATCTACATCATGCAAACTCCTGTGCATAGAAGATGGAGTAGGAAAATCTTCTAAATCAGTACAAGTATAAGTGTGATTTTCACCCTCTACTCCATTATGACCTATTCTTATAAAATTTTCATATTTGTTATAATTTCTTACTAATTTTACCATATTTTCCTACCTTTCTATAAATCGTATTGTCTATCTTTTTGTTTTTGTTTAAATGTTATGAAATCTAATAGACCTTCAGTATCTCCTTGTGCAACAATATTTACTTGAACATTTTGGTTGCCTGTTGACATAAAGGCATCTAACATACCTTCTTTTGTTGCTTGTCTAATACCCGTAACAATTTGATTTTGGTTTGCTACAGCAGTTTTTCCATCTAATGTTCCTATCATTTCAGCACCTTTTTCATTTGCTTGGAATATTTGACCTTTTTCAACAAAACCACCTGATGCTTGTGGGTAAATAGTACGACCACCTAATACAGGCCCATAAAAATCATCACTACTCAAATTTGGAGTTTGGACACCAACTTTAACTTTAACATCAATTTTATTTAATCCCTTTTGTAGTTCATCACTAATTTTATAACCTTGTTCTTGCATTTTGTCAATTACTTCGGTTTGAACATTACTTGGTAATTTTTGAATATATTCTATAAATTTATCAACGGAAGTTTCTCCCATTTTTCCCCATTCATCAATAGTTTCAGTTGAGATTTTCCCATTGGTTGTTGCTAACAGTAATTTTAATTCTTCCATTTTAGTACTAGCCAAGTCTATTTGATTTTGGTAAGATTTTTTCAAATTGTCATAAGTTATATCATCATAACTCGACCTATTTCTTTCCAAATCTTCAAGATAACGAGTATTTGTAGTTGTAACATCGTTCCAATATGTATTTTGTTCAGTAAGACTTTTATTTCTTAAATTTCTTTCATGGTCAAAATATAAATTTATTGCTTCCATGTTATTTTCTGTTGCTAATTGTGTTAAATATTCCCAATCACTTATTGTAGTATTATACCCATCTAATGTTGTTTTTGTCTTATTGTATTCATCTTGTTGTTTTTCTAATGCTTTAGTTTGATTTCTCATAGCAATTTTTATACTACCAAGTTTATCAGCAATTTTACCATATTCTATTCCTAATCTTTGTGATAATTCATAGCCTGTTTCATTGCCTTGTACAAAATTTACTAATTCTTCTGCATTTAAATTATACATTTCTGCTTGTTTTGCTAATTTTTTGTTAAAATTATCTTGAGCATCAGTTAGGTCTTTATACGCATTGCTTTCATCTTCTCTTGCTTTAGTTATTTTTTTAATCGCAATTTGGGCTTCTTCTTCAATTGCATTTAACTTAATCATTGCAGTTTTTTTCTCAATTATTTGTTCAATAGATTGTTTTAACTCATCATATTTTTGAACTACACCATCTACAATATTAATTTCAATACCTAAAGCATCAGATAATGTTGAAACAATGAAATTCGCTCTAGTTTCATAACCATCTTGAATTTTACCATTTTCATCAGTTATTGATTGCAATTCATTCCATAATTTCTTGTAATAATCTTCTTCGGCAGTCGATGTTGAATATGTTTCATTAAGCCTTTCTACTGATTGTTGCCAGTTTGAATACATTGCATCTATTTCTTTAGAATGGGCTTCTATTGTACTCATATTGGTATTTAATACACGGTCAGTTTCATCCATATAAGCCCATATTGTTGTAATACCACCTAGTACCATACCAATAATACCACCAGTAGCACCACCAACAGCGGCTCCAGCAAGACCACCACCTATAACTCCAGCAAGACCGCTTAATGAAGTTGTTAATATATTTGTTGCATTTACACCTTCTTCTGCCATATTTTTAGCGGATGCTTGAGCAAGTTTAAATCCTGCAACAATTCCAACACCACCAAGTAATACTGTTTGTAATTTTTGTGTGGTTGTTAATAGATTACTCCATTCATTTGTAGCAGTTGCTACATTGCCGAAATTGAACTTATCGAATTTTTTCAAAAGTCCAAATTGTTCAACCAATAGTTGAGTAGGTGTCAAGGCATCCATCATATTTTTAACAAGTTTAGTTCTACCGAATAGACCAATTAAATTCTTGATATTATTAAATAAAATCTTGCCCGCAAGAACTGTCATAAAGCCAACAAATATTTTTGCTTTAGGGTTTAAATCTTTAAAGTTTGTATAGATATTTTTTAAACTTTCACCTATACCTCCATATTTCCATTCCCATTGCCCAGTTTCTTCATTTAATTCTTTATGGAAACCAAGTAATTCCCTCATTTTATCGGCAATTTGTTTTGATTTATTTCTTGCATTATCTAAATGTAAATTATATTCTTTCATTTTGGCAAGAATATCTTCACTTACACCACCAGTTAATCCTCCAGCACCAGCACCACTTGTTGTTTTTTGGGGTGTTCTTATTACATTTAATTTATCAAAACTACGAAGTGATTTATTTAATTTTTCGTTTGCTCCTGTTGCACCATTTAGGCTATCTTCAAAATCATCTACATAACCACTTGCAATACCAAATTCATCTGCCCATTTTTCCACATCAATTCCAAGTAATCCTAATATTGAACTTACTATGGTATTTGTTGTCATTAAAATAGCATTTAAATAAGGTAATATGGTTTGCAATATAGGAATAAATACTGAACCAAGCTGTCTTGATAACATATTCCATTGTTCTTGCATGATTTTTGTTTGGTTTGATACACTATTAATAGTTTTTGCTAAATCTCCATTTGCATTGGCTAATTGTTTTTCAAGTGTAAGATATATTAAAATAGTTTTTTCTGCTCTATTCATTTCATCAACAGATTTTTTAATTCCAAGATTTAATGCAGTTTGAGCAAGAGAAGTTTCAGTTATATCTCCACCCAATGCTCTAATTGACTTGGTATTACCACTCATTGTTACTTGTAGTATTTGACCTGTTCTCGCAAAATCTAAATTATATAATGAAGAAATATCAGCTTGCATTTTAAGTAAATTTTCACTTAATAATGCACTTGCATCTCCTGCAATTCCCATTGCACTTGACATTTGTTTATATACACCAAGTGATTTTACTAATGATTGTTGGTCTAAACCTATTATATCACTCATTGTATTAACAAGTTTTTTACCACTATTGTTAGTATTACCATAAGCAACATCAAGTAGGTTTAAATCTTCCATGTATTCAGTCTGTCTTTTGCTTAATTTAACCATTGCATTAGTTAAATGTTGAACAGTGCCTACATAATCTAATAAAGCACTTGATTTTAAAAGCATATTGGTTGTATCTATCAAATCTTTTGTAGCAGCCTTTTGACCTAGTATAGATTTGGTTAGATTTTTAAGTTCTCTTTCACCCTTTGCTTTTATTTCGATAATTGTTTTTACACCATTTTGTGCCATATTATCTCCTTTCTAGGTTAATATCTAGCCCAAGCATTAAATAGTTCTTGTTCCATAATATTAGCCTCTTGTTTTGTTAATTTTTTTAGTTTTTTATTTTCTTTTTGTTCTTCCTCATTTTTGAATATCTTATCATAAGTTGGATATTCTTTTGCTTGTTTTGAGAAAGCATTATTTAAAGCAACGGAAGTTGCAATATAATTAGTATATCCATTCAACCAAGAATTATATTTTGAAACTTCAACTTGTATTTTCTTTTCCTCTTCCATTTTCTTTAAATAAAAAATTCGGTATGACCAATATAGTTGAGGGTCATCTTCCCAAAACTCTTTATCAGACATACCGAACATTATAGCACTAGGGTATAACTCATTAAGATAAAATTCAGTAAGAGTTTCATAGTTCTTGCTATTATCTTCACTTAATTTTTGCTTGGTCGTAGTGCCTTCAAGTTTTTTAATTGTTTATCTTTATTAACTAAATTAGTGTTTGCATCTTCAATCATTTGCACTGCCAAAGCCATTAGTTGTCCTTCTCCATATTCTTCGCAAGCACTTTCATATAGTTTACTTACTTCCTCTAATGACATTTTATATTCTGTATAAAGCATTATCCAATATAGTTTTTTATACATTTTTGTCATTAGTTTTCTATCTTCTGAAACATTATCTAAATCATCTAACCCCTCAAATGGGTTTGTTTCATTAGTTATTTCTTCGATTTTTTCTTGATTTTCAATTAATTTTGCATATTCATTTTGGTGTTTATCCCAAATTTCTTGCTCTTCCTTGCGATATTTCTCCCAAGCAACAATTCCTTTTCGATTAAGGAATAAAGTATATTCCTTACCATCAATTTCTATTACTTCTTTACTAAATTCTTTCATAAATCATTCTCCCTTTCATTTTTTTAATTATTCGCCATCATTAGTTACTTCAACAGCAATAGTTCTATATGAAGTTGCTTCATTAGTTGCAGATACAGTAAGTTCTATCATAGCAAATCCTGCCGCAACACCTGTAATAGTTAATTTATTTCCTACAACACTTGCAGTAGCCGTACTAGTAGAAGAACTCGTTGCAGCAACAGTGGCATTTGGGCTTGTTTCAAGTTGTACTATGTATGTACCCTCTTTATCTACAACAACATCATCTAATGGTGTAGTAATAATTGCAGTAGGTTTCATTAAGTCTCTTACATCATCAATTGCATCTTCATCAGCACTTGATACAGTTACGTAAATAGTACCTTGAACAATACCATTAACTGATAATGAACTTCTTGAATAAGTTAATGTACCTTTATATCTCTCACCAGTATTATCTGGGTTTCTTTCAAGAAATGTTAATTCTTTTCCTTTTATTTTCTTTAAGGCTCTTATATTATCTCTATGATAGTTAAATGTATATTGTTTAGCATCAGTTCCTTGTAGACCTTCTGCATAAGTATAACCACCATCACTTAAAACTGTTTTGTCAACTTGGTCTGGTGCAGTTCTAGTTTCTGGCATTTCGCTTACAGGTAATAGCATACTAAATTTACTATCATCACCTAGTATATTTAATGTGGCATATTTAGAGATAAAACCTTTATCAGTATAAACTCTTTCCATAATTTTTTATTCCTCCTTATTAGTATATACTTTTATTCCAACTATTTACACTTCCACTAAATAGTAATGTTCTTCTTTTAACACTTATGTCCATATATTCACTTGGAACATCGCTTTCTCTAGTAAAACTTATTCCTCTAAAGAAATCGTGAATTAAAAATCTTAATTCATTGATTATATCTCTAGCATTGTATTCTTTACCGTTAAAAATAACATTTTTGGTGTATATATCAACTTGATATGTTAAATTATTACCATATTCTATTCTATCTAGTGTTAGTGTGTTTAAATCATCATTATTACCATTTTCTCTTATTACGATTACTGGTATATTTTCTTTAAAAAAAGATTGAGGGGTAGTTGGAACTACTTTTAATATGCTACCAAAAGTAGATTTTGATTTGATATATGTATTAAATAAATTTAATATATCATTTTCAATATTCATTTTATTCCTCCTCAATTCTTTGTTATTTTATCTATGTATTCTTTAATCCAACTAGATATATTGACTTCTATTTGTTGTTTTAACTTGTAAAAGATTAATTTACCCTCAAAACCATTAGTCCAAAATACATTTCCTTGCCAATCTTTAAAATACCACCCTTTATGTCCGTGATTATTGACATCGTATGCCCATTCACCACTATCTGGCAATATTTCAGTATTTATAGCACCAGTATAACCAATACCATATTCTACTATTTTAGCAAGTGATAAACCTCCAATATAGTGGGCTTTAGTTTCCTCACTCATATTTTTGGTTTCTATATTTACTTCACTATTATTATATAAAATTATTTGATTACCCTCTATTTTTAACTTATGTTCACTATAGTAATAACTTGTATCAAGTTCTTCTTGAGTTGCATAAGATAAGTTTTCAAGAGTGATTTCTTGCAATAATTTCATTGCTTTATTTCCAATAAATTCCATAAATTCTGGTGAAGTTAAACTTTCTTCTATAACTTCTAGTTCTTTTATGAGAGTATCATAACCTGTAGAACTTATTTTAACTTCATACATTAGTCTTTATCTTCTTTTGTATTAATTGGTTTAAAGTTTACTTTTGGCTCCTTTTTCTTCTCAAATTTTTTCCATCCCATATTTATATACATTGAATATAAATTGTATGGTATTTCTTTGATAATTTTGTCACCATCTTCGTTGATTTTCTCAACTTTAATTAGTTTTTCCATTATTTCCTCCTTATTTTACAAGTTTCCTGATATATATTCTTATACTTGTATTTTGGTTCCTTATAGAGTAAATTCTATAGTCTGCATTATCACCGGGATGCAATTCTTCATCTGGTGTTGTGTTTACATAAACCTTATCAAATTCCATAAATTTGAATAGATATTTGTTTTTTTCGGTAATGGAAATTACCAACATGTCATTGGCAAGTTCTCCAAATTCCCTTATTTCACTATCAGAACTTATAACTTGTACATTAAATCTATATTTAACTGGCTTACTAAATATTTCATATTCATTTAAATTATTATCTTGCATTGTGCCAAGTTTTTTTGAGATATATATAGTTGATTTTACATCATGTATATTTTGTCTATTAACATTATACATTACTATCATCCTCTTTACTTGATTTTGGAACTCCAATTTTTGGGATTAATTTACTCATTAAGTCTTGTGATAGACCATCAGTTAATTTACTCCAAGAAAGTGAATTTTCACTATAATTAGTTATCCCTTGTTTGTCAGCAAGATTATAAAGTTCTATGCAACATCTTATTTGCCAATTATAATATTTTTTTGGAAGTAAGTAATCACTATAATCATCATAAGGGAATAATGTTTCAAGGCATACAGCCTTACTATCTTCTAACAAGTTTGTTAGAATTTGTTCCCAAATTGCATTTGTTTCAAATATATCCTCATCATAAGGTATTCTTAACTTCAATTTTGGTAATTGAATTTGTAATTCTTTTCTATCCATAACATTATCCTCCTTATAATATTATTTTTTTATTATCCTCTTGAAATGATTTGAACAACAGGAATTAATTTGTCGCTAACATATACTTTATTTGAAGTATCATTATTGTTAGCAAGTTCCCAGTTTGTGCCTTTTTCAAAGTCTGCATTATCTGGTGATAATTTAGAAGTATCTTTGTATGAAATATACATAGGAACAATCATTTCTCTTATTCTTGAAACTAAATCAGTATGACCACCATTTTCAGTAGCCTTTCTATCTAATTCACTAGGTACTTTAACTCCTAATTCTTCAAATTCAAAGAAACCATTTTTAAACATATATGTAATATATTTAGAAGCAGCAACTACATAATCATCTGCTTTAACTCCTGCTGGATAGAAGTCTGCTTTTTTAACATCAGCAAGATTAATTTGTCCTGCAGTAGCACCACTTGCAACTACTTTTAATGCACCACTTGCATCAGCAGTTGAAGCATCATAACCATCTAGAACTGGCATTTCATCATCAACGATAACTGTTTTACCATTGTATGTACCAATAGTTAAATCTCTTGTAATACCATCTTTGTCAGTATATTTCATAAATTCAATTAGATTTAAACCTTCTAAGTTAGTTGATACCATTGAGTGCATAAATGATACATTAAGATTTGCTTTGCTATCTCCTAATGCTTTTTGAGATGCTCTATTGCATGCGTCAGCAGTTAAATTACCATCAACTTCGTAAGTATGTTTACTAGCGAAGTCATTTGAACCAGTCATAGCAAAGATACCTTTTAAAATTGAAAGTGTAGTACTTTGTCTTTGTTCTTCCCAATATTCTTTAACTTCGCTTGCCTCAGCCATAAAGTTTTCACCAGTGATTTCAGTTACAAAGTCATCTTCTCCCCAAGCATTTGCTCTACCATAACATATTTTAGTTTGATAGAAAGTATCTCTTGAAGTTGAAGTAATATCAGTCTTACCATCATAGTTTACAGGTGTTCCACCAATTCTTCCTTTAATTGGTTCTACAACAAAGTATCCACCTGCTTGTTCACTCATTTTATTTTTGTATTTATTTACTACTGTAAATAAAGAATTTTTTACAAGTTCATTTTTCTTAGTACTTGGTAGAGTTTTTAAATATCTTTCAAATACTTCATTGTTAAAAATTTTTCCATTAAATTTTAGCATAATTTAATTTTCCTTCCTTTCTTGTTATTTTAAATTTTCAAATTCTGCTGGATGTTCATTTATGAATTTTTCTTGTTCAATAGAACTCATTTTTGAAAATCTTTCCCAATTCATTGCATTATCATCCCTTTGTGGAATATTTGTAGCACTTGGTTTTACATCAATTGTAGTAATTGCTTCTTTAGTTTCCTTTACAACATTATCTTTGTAATTTGTAAATGTGCTTTTTAATAAATTTGCTCTTTGAATAGTAGCATTTTCATCTTCACTTACTAAAGTATCAATTAGGCTATCATCAATGTTTAAACCTCCTAAAACTTCTTTCGCTTTTGCTTTATTAACAATTATTTTTGACTGTTTATAATTGTTCTCAGTTTCTTTTTTCATTGCTTCAAACTTTTCTTGTTCAGTCATATTTGCTTTGTTAATTTCTTCAAGTTTTGCATTTGCTTCATTGTATTTTGTTTCAAATTCGCTTTTCTGTAAAACTTCACTTTGCAAATCTGCAATTTTTTTGTCTTTTTCTTTGTTTATACCATGAAATGTATTAAGTAAATCAGTTACTTGTTCCTCAGTATAACCTTTTGCTAACAAATCTTCTCTACGCATATTATCATCTCCCTTTCCTACAGTGATTTTACGGTTCACCAACCTTGAATAGAGATTTATGTATTGTCATTTGTTTACGCACAAATGTTAAAGCCTTTATTATTGGCACAGGTTCTAGGCTATGCTCCCAGTTTTTTGGTTTTGGAGACCAATGTTTTTCTAATTAAACTAAACCCACATCTAAAGGGCTATTGCCCTTGATTATCTAATTCACTTTTATTTGTTATTTCATTATTTTGAAAATTTGCCATATCTTCGGCATTTGTTGTTTCTCCATTTGTTCCAAAATCATTTGAACTACTACCTTTATCTTGTTGTGATACTTGGTTGCCAAATAGTTTTTGTTGTTCTTGTGATACTTTTGCACTATCTCCAAATAGATTAACTATGCTATTTGCTATTTCTCTAGGAATATCGCAACTATATAGATTTTGTAGTGCTTGTGTCTTAACAAGAATGTTATCTGACATATCTCTTTGGAATTTTGGTTCTACTTCACTAACTTTCAGTGTTGTTATTCCACTATTAGGAGTATTTCTACATATTGCAAGTATTACTTTTAATGCTTTTAAATCACACATACCAAACATACACTCATCACCTTCCGCTCTAATTCCTGCAGAAGTAAATCCTTGCCCTGTAAGTTTAGCCTTTCCAGTATCTCCACTTGTTACTGTTCCACTATCACTCGCTATTGGTATTGCAAGTATTTGGTGAAGTGAAGTAAGTAATCTATTGTAATATGTTTGTGTATCTTGAGCATTTAATCTTCCTTGTAATAGGTCTACACTTGCTTTCTTTTGTTCTGTAGAACTAATACATACTGCTCCCATTTCTTTGATATCATCTAAATCTTCTTTTGATACTTCGGCATTTGTGAATACCATAATAGCGTTTACAAATTGTTCCATATCATCTTTATCAAGACTTTCTAGGTAATTTATATCGTTAAATAAGTCTTTACCTAGTTCAATTAATGATATTCTCTTTCTGTTTATGTAACTTTCAATAATTATATGTTCATTCCATATCAAGGGTTGTGGTTTCCCAATTCTTTGTAATGACCCACCTTTGTTAGAATATGTTAATACTTTATTTCTTAAATATACTTGGTATACATCGTATAAGACAGTTTTTAATACTTCTACTCCATTATCTCCCATACTTGGTTGATAATCGTACATTGGTGTATCAATAAATGCAAATAATTGCTCATTCCCTAGCCTACTTGAATATACTACCTCGGTATCTTCTACTGGGCAATTAATAATTTCAAATGGTGCTTCATCTTCACTACCAACTTTATCTTTATTAATATATCTAAAGCCTCTACCACAGACAAGGACATCTTCAAATAAGTCCATATCTTTGGCTTTTTTATTTTCATATCTCACAAATTTATTTAAAGTTGATATTTCAGCACTATCAGAACTATTAAATTGAACATATTGAATAGGTTTCCCTAAAAGAAATGTTTTTTTGAAGTCTACACAAGCATAAGCCCAGTTTTCAACTGTTTTATTGTTTATTTCTGGTCTTGTTTGCTTAACTTTGTTTTTTATATCTTGGTCGCCATAGTAGAAACTCTTTAAATATTCACTATCTTGTCTATTCTTGTCATGCAATGGTTTGCTATTTTCTAATATTTCAATTATGGCTTCATCTTGCTTCTTTTGACCTAAACTTAACAATTCTTTTTCGGTTATATTTGCAAGTAAGGTTATTCTTCCATAAGTTTTTTCCAATTTTACCCTACCTCCTACTATTCATTTTAAATTATACCTAGATTAGTTATTTTTGTCAAATATAAGCAATAAAAAAGAGAAAATAGTATAAATATACTATCTTCTCTAAATGTTTCTTAAAATGGTCTAAAAATAGGTTTTACTCTTTGAGGTTTAGAACTACCCTCTATAAACTCACGAGTTGCTAAAGCAAGACTGTCTATGCTATCCTCGTTTGGGTTCCTTCCATTATCATTATATAGTGTTAAATTTTCCATAAATTTACCCATATCAGTATTTACACCAAACACATTTTTTTGTGGGAATACTATACATCTTAAAACATTTCCTTTTTGGTCTTGTATTCTTATTTTTTTATTCTCGCAGTTATACTTTTCTCTTATAATGCAATAATTTACACCATTTTGTTTCAAAATCATATCTATATTTTGTTTTAATTCACTTGTTACATTACTTTCTATTACAAGTTCTACTATATGATGTTCAATTATCTTATTACATACTTCTTCGTACATATCTTTTGTGGCTGTTCTTGTAAATATACAATCTTCCAAATAATAGTCCATATTTTCCCCATTTGGTACTTTTGCAAGTATTGGCATTGAGAAAAAGTCTTTACCACTCTTTCTTGTAGCATCTATTGTAGCATATCTTCCTATATATTCCGTTTTAGGAATTGTTTCATATACTCTTAATTTATTATAACTAAAGAATAGACTTTCTGGGTCTGTTGGTATTTGTTGAAAGTTAGTTTGCCATAAATAATCATCTATATCTTGCTTTTCTAATAATAATTCTTTCGTTGTTTTAAGTTCTGGGCATGTTGACAAGCCTGTTTCATAATCTAATGCTGGTACTTGAATTATTACTATAGAGCCATCTTCGCTAACATAAGTATATTTATATTTTGGATGCTTATGAAATTGGAAATGTTTCTTACAATTTTCAATTAATAAAGCAATAAAATCACCACTAGCCCATAATGTACCCGTTACAACTACTTTAGGTATCTCATTTTGGACAAATCTTTTCTTCCATACTGTATTATATTTATTAAAATAATATTCATTTAATGATTGAACTAAAGCCTCTTTATAATCGGCATATAAGTCATCTATATGTATTCTTTGGCTTGCTCTTACACCTACTACATTGCTTTGCGTTGTTTTTGCATAGTAACTAGCATTTAATTTACATTTTTTAAGTTTCCAAGTGCCTTCTGTTTCCTTTAAAAAGTAATTTCTATCATTTTCATCGTATTTCATATCTGGAAATACTTCACCAAACCAATCACTTTTTATTTCATCTAATACTACTCTACTACCACCCTTTACAACATCTTCATTTGAACATAGTGATAGTACTGTTTTAGTTGGGTCTACACCAAAAGCCCATGCCTCACTTACTTTTTCTGGGAACGTTTTGCCGAAGCCGGACATCGCGTTAAAAATAAGTAGTCTAAAGTTAGGATTTGTTACTATTTCTTCTAAATAATGGATATACCCTATTATTGCCTCATATCTTGGGGCAAAAAACTTATTACTTGGTTCATCATCCCACTCTCTATAGATAAAATAGTGTTCTAGGCTTGTTCTTGCCCCTATTCTATAGGCATTATGGAGTTGTTTTTCATATTCCACCTTATTTTTTATGTCTATTTTATACATTAAGTTAAGTAATGGAATATATTTCTTGACACATAGTTTACTTGCTCCTACTTGATTTAGTTCAAAATATCTATTAAATAAGGCATATAAGTCATTTAACATATCCAATATGTCATTATAATTCATTTTATTTTTTGTTTTTACATCAAAATTCTTATTTAATATGTCAAAAATTTCAGTAATATACTTTAAAACTTCACTTTCATTTAGTTCATTTTGCATATAATACCTCCTTATTTACCCTTTTTATCTAATAATTCCTTGTATTTTGCTAATTTACTATCTATTTTATCAGTATTTATGACTTCTTTATATGTAATATTGACATTTGGTTGGGCTTTTTCCACCATTTCATGCTCTGCTTTTAGTCTAAATAGTGTACTTCTTTCTTTTGTATACCCCATTTGTGAGAACATTAGGTTTTCTTCCCCTATTTCATCATATATTTTATTTACTATTTCTCTCATATCTGCATCACTACTGTTTTTTAAGTTCCTTAACACCCCTGTACTTATCCCTATAAACTTACAAAACCCCGTTAATGTTGGTAAATAATCTCCTACATTCGCATTTACTTGTGTTACTAGAAATGTATAATAGTCAAAAAATATCGCTAATTGCTCTGGACTATATTGAGGTGTCTTACTTCCTAGTGGATTTACACTCCTAAAAAAGTAATTCGTTATTATTAATGGATTTATTCTCTTATCATATCTTTCACTAAACTCTATTATTTCTTTTACTTTTTCTTCTTTTAACTCGTTTATTGCCCTAGAAAGTCCCTCTACTTTCCCATCTACATAAAACTGTTCTAGTTCCTTTAATTCTAATTTATTATTTGCTATTATTTCTTTATTTTTTTTGCTTATTTTTTCTTTTTCACCCACTATTGTCTTTTTCATACACTCTCTTACCTTTCTTGATTATTATACCATATTTGCTATAATTATTCTAGGAGGCTATATTATGAACGATATTTTATCTTTTTCTATTCCACTTAACCCTATTACTAAAAAAAACCATGGGCAAATCATTATGTGCAAAGGACACCCTATTATGCTACCCTCTAAACCTTACATTGAATATGAAAAGGCTTGCAAACCTTTTATGCCTACTTTAAACCACCCTATTGATTACCCTATTAACCTAAAATGTACTTTCTATATGAAAACTAAAAGAAAAGTCGATTTGTCTAATCTTATCTCTGCTATCTCTGATATCCTTTCTAAATACAATGTTATCCTAGATGATAATAGGAATATTATTGCTTCTTACGATGGCTCTTTAGTTCTATATGACAAGGTTAACCCTAGAACTGACATAGAAATTTCTATCAAATCTGATTACCTATCTTGGTAATCTTTTTTTATATCACTATAAAAGAGTATATTGCTATACTCTTTTAAAAGGGGTGAATTCTACATTCCTTTTGGTAAAGGTGTATATGAGAAGCAATCTTTTACAATTGCATCTACATTATATCACTTACCCTTTTTTTATGTCAATTTTTTAGCACATCTCTACTAACTGCACTATTCCATATACTTTTTCTTCTTTATCTACGTCTAGTTCCACCATCGGTACATACTTGTCTTTCCTATTTCCTATTTTTACTCTTATTTTCTCTCTCTTACATTCCAGATACTTTAGTTCTTCTCCATATATCTTCTCTAGTATATTTATTATATGTATTCCTCCAGATAATTCTATTACTCCTACTGGATATACTTTCCCCCCTATTATTATCTCTTTTTCACTTTTTAATTCTATTTTCATTATCTCTCTCTCCTTTGCATTCAATATTATCACAAGTTTTTATCTTTTGCAATATGTATCTCGTAAAAAAATTATTGGAATTGTGGAAGGGGGTAACAAAGCCCATTTTTCACTCCTGTAATTGGGTGGGGTGTGCCTCCAGATACACCAAAAAAGGATTTAATTATCTTCAATGTGCATAATTGATATAATTATAAACGTTAAAATTTTATAAAAAAATAAAAATATTTATATATTACTTTACGTAAAGTGTAAAAAAAGATTGTAAGCCCCCTTACAAAAAATATGTATATATCTATATAAATATATATACTAAACATATAACATAACAAATAAATAATAAATGTACTATATATATATATATATAGTACTACATAATTAAATATACATATTACATAATACTAATAGTATATATACTAAATAAAACACATACTATATACACTATATATATAGTACTAATAATATATATACTATACTATGCTTTAGTATATACTAATACTAATAATTTAATACTATAATACTAAAATATAGTATGATACTAAGATTTATCAAATAATTAGAATAAATGGGAATATATAATAATAATATGTAAATATATAGATACTAAATATCATATATATGATAATAATTAATAATAAAATATAATAAAATACAAAAAAAGTATTGCAATTTACAATATAATGTGATACAATTATATTGTAATTGAGAGAGGATTGATAAATAATGATTTTAAAAATCAAAAGAAAAAAATTAAAGTTAAAAAGAAAGGTCAAGCAGATAATATATATACTAATATGTATTACTATACTAATTATATTATATTATATAGTTAATAATATAACTAATAATAATTATAATAAATGTGTAAAATATAATAGTGATGTATCATTTATCTGTGAAGATTTAAAAAAATAAAGGAGGTGAAAAAGATGATGCAATATAAAATTGATTTATATTTTGACAACAAAATAATATTTACAAATGATTTAAAAGAATATAAAAGCATATTACAAAATAATCCGTTTAAATTATACATAAAAATTAAAAATAAATATATTTTAGACGGTATTTACTAAATTTTTAAAAAAAGGAAGGGATGAAAAAATATGAAAGATTTAGAAAAAAAGCAAAATGATGTAATTGTTTTATATGATTTATATCTAACATTATTTACAAATAAATTACTAAGTGATACTGATATAAATTATATATATAGTTTAGATAGTGATGAGTTAGATTTGTTTGTTAAATCAATTCAAAAAAAATTAGGAGGTGTTGAAAATGAAAAATAAAGAATATTTTAAAATAAAAAACTTATATAGTTTGAATAATTTAAATGATAAATGCAAAATATTATTAAATAATAGTAATAAATTAAGTGATGATATTAACCCAGATTTTTATGATTTTTATTTTTTAAATAGTCTAGATTGGTTAATTGAAAATCAAAAAAAAATAAATAATGATTTTTATAATAATTTAGACAAATTAAAATTTGATGTAATATTTAGTAATTTAGATGAGCGAGTAAATATCATTTTAAATATTAAAGATTTGGATGAATTTGCACAATATGTAAGCATTGCACCGTTTAAATTTTTAAAGAAAAAAAGACAAAATGAAGTTTTAAAGCAATTTAACGAATTTATAAAAATTAAAAATCAATATAAAAAAATTAAATATTTTGACAGCATTAAAAGATAATTTTTTAAAAAAAGGAAGGGATGAAAAAATGAGAAAATTATTAATTGAAAATTTAATGAAAGATTTAAAAACTAGGCTCGATGATGAGGTGCTAGACTTATTTAGCTCAGGGGTTGAATACAGTAAAGACTGGTCTATTTATGATATTATTAGTGATGTAGCAGATAATAGCGTTGATATTTATAATGACGATTTGTTAGAATGGTGTAAGTATAATTACACTTATGTTGAAAACGCTATCAGCGAGTTTGGTATTGCTACTGATACCGATAATAATCCAGATTTTATAAAATTGATTATGCAAGGACAGTTTTATTGTCATGAACAATTATTTTATAATAATTTAGATGAATTTATATTGTATTATAAATTATATTATTTATTAAATAATAATGTAATTGAAATTAACGAAAATAAACTTGAAGATTTACAAAATACTTTTTGTGATAATAATAGCACTTTACAAGATGTTATTGATGAAATTAATGATATTTTAGAAAAAAACGGGGGTGTTGAATAATGAGCAAGATTTTTTTAGAAAATATAGAAAAATATTTTAAAAAAGACACAAGAAATAGAAAAATTATTTTTGAATATGAAAACAAAATAATTTTAAGTAATGCATACAGCATAATTATTTTGTTTAAAAATAATTTAAAAATTAGAGATGATAAAAAAATAAATGATTTAGTAAAAAAATATAATATAAAAAAATATGATGATTTAGATTATTTGATAAAATATGGAAATGTATCTACGATTTTAAATTATTATAAAATGCTAGAAGATGTTGATTTTATTGATAAAATAGAAATTAATAATAAAATAAAATGTTTTTTCTTAAATAAAAAACAAGATATAAGTTATTTTATTGATGCATCATTTTTAAATAGTATAAATAAAATTATAAATAATAAATCTGGGATAATATTTAATAATATTGATAATGATTTTATTAATGTAAATGGTAATTCTGGTTATGCTTACATTTTAAAATGCAAAAATTATAAGGACTAACAAATGAAAAACAGCCTGAATATCTTAACTCAGCAAAAACAACAAGAAATTGACGATAAAATTAAAGAAAAACAAAATAAAGAGATTTTACAATCTTTAAAAAAAGATATTATTATAATTTTAGATGATAAAATTAAAAAATATTATAATAAATATGGGGCATTTTACATTTTAAATAATGAGCAGGATATCATTGATGAAGTATTACAAAAATTAAATAAACTGTCAAATGATTATATTACTCATAATGTAGATTGTGATTATAACACTCTACCTGAATTAACCAAAATTGATTTGATAAATGATTTATTTTATAATGAATTTAAAAAAATTAGACAAAGAGAAAAAGAAATCGAAAAAATAAAAAAAGAGATGGAAGAGCAAGAGGAATTGCCTAAAATTGATGTACCTTTTCACACAAAAATGCATATAATAAGCAAATTAATAGATAAAATGATAAAATAACCTTTAATTAGGTTATTTTTTAATGTTTTAAAATACAACATTTTTAGCCATTTTACGAGGTTTTTACATTTTCTAATATAGTTAATCCTTTTTAATAAAAACATTCAAATTAAGCATATAAAAATATATAAAAAACATATTATAAAAAATCACTAACAAATCATACTTGATAATGGTAACATTTGTTACGGTAACATTTGTTTCCATAACTCCCCTACCCTATCGCTTGACATTTTTTATTTTTTTGATATTTTTCGTTCTTTTTTTACTTCTCTGGCACTTCTTGGAATGGAAAAAATAAAAATGGAATTTCCTTTTTGTGAAATTTTTTACTTTTGTCGTGGACTTCTCCCCAAAATTTTTTGGTTGTCGTTGGTAAGTGTTTATATATAGTGTTTTTTTTAATGTTTTGAGTACTTCTATATATATAAAAAATAAAAATTTCTATAAAAAAAAGACTATTTCAAGAATAATTTTCTCTTAAAATAGTCAAAATTAACTGTTTTTGTGTGCTTTTTTGTAATCACGAGCATATTTTCTTTTTTTGCTTCGATAATCTGGTTCAGCCCAATAATATTTTTTACTTTGTTTTGCTTCTTCTTTTTTATGAGATTTAGCATATGCAAGTCTATCTGCTTTCTTTTCTTCTCTATATTTTTTATTTTTCTTGTAATATTCTCTTGATTTTTTTGCGTTTTCTTTTTTAGATAAAGCCATAATATTTCTCCTTTCACATATATTTTATCATATCTTCCATTAGTTTCTATGTTCTATCATAGTATTATATCTTCTGGAGCATTAAGAAATTCCCAAATATACTCTTTCTTTGCTTGAGATATATTACCTTTTGAAAAGATGTAATACATATATAAGTGCTTTTCTTTGTATCCACATCTAACAAAGTTTCTTTTAAGTATATTCTTGTTTTCCATAAAATCTTTGTAACTGTAGAAACATAAAAAATCTTCTACAAATACGCAAGATTTATACCACTTATCAATTTCCTTTTGCCATTCATTTCCCTTTTTATTCATCATAATTTAATCCTTCTCCTTACATATTCTTCTCTAATTAATGAATAACCTTTCTTTGTTCTAACACCACAATATTCTTTTTCAAAACTGCATAGACAACTATGTATTCTACATAAGTTAGCATATAATATTTGTCTTCGTTCATTTTCATCAACTAATTCATTTGTAATATAATTAAATCTATCTTCATCAGTTCTCTGTATTGTATGCAAGTAATCGTGTGAAGTTTTTTGGTTTAATATAGCACCATTTTCTAATATATAGCCCTCATTAGGTAAGTGATATATCTTACTTTCTTGATGGCTATAGATTAAATGATGGAAAGATAGGTCTTGCAATCTATTATAATGATAACCCATCATATCATAACCTAATTTATCTATTTTTAGTTCTTCTATTAATATCTTTGTTTCTATTCTCATTAGATATTTTCCATAAATAATGCCTTTTAGCACTTGCTATAATACATAAAAAAATGGCAAAGAACCCCACTATGCCTACTAAAATAATAGAGATAATGAACTTTACTATTGCCATATTAATTCTCCTAAATTAAGGGAAAAAGCCATAAAACCCTATGAAAAGATAACTCGAGAGATAACGATTGATAAACTCGTTACTTGGCTTTTTTAGTGATTGTTATGAATATCAAATTCTACACTTGATACTCTTTAAGTATATATCTTTTTTATTGAAAAGTCAATGACTAGAGATTGTAAGCCATTTGACAATATTAATAATATCTATTTGTGTTTAGATATTTATTTCTCTTGGCTAATTCTTCTTTTTCTATTTTCTCTTTCTTTTCAATATCTTCTTCCATTAATCTTCTGATTTGTTTTTGATATGTTTTTGGATAATATGACCTAAATAACTCAAGAAATTTAGCATTAATATTAAATGTTACTCTTGTATTTAGGTTATTTAATTCATTTTTATTTAACATTATTATTCTCCTTTATGTTCAGTATCAGAATATTCTATAATTTTGTTGTTTTTCATCCTTACATATTTAGTTACTATGTTCTTATAATTAATTACAAAACCCTCAACACTTCTATTAACTTTAGAACAATACTTTTCATAGATACTATCTAAATATTCCTTATTAGGTAAAACTTGTAATTCAGTAACTTCTGGAACTATACCAATAAAATTTGGAATTACATTACTAATAAATGGATATATAAATAATTCATGGTCATATATTAAATTATATAATTCAAAATCATCATTAACATTTGCTTTTGCAAACATATACCATCTTTTATCAAAAGTACCAATATCATATTTAATAGCCCCCATACCTAACCATTCACCACAAATAGCAGCATTATTGTATAATTCTCTATCAAGCACTTCTTTATTATCTAAAAGCCATTGATATAACCCTTTGTATAATATACCCTTTTGTTCTTCTATCTCCGAAACTAAAATAATATTATTTCTTTGTGCTATGTATAATTCATCAAATTTTTTAAATATAACTAAATTACTACCATCTAATTTTTCAGTTAAATATACTTTATCTCCTAAAATACTTATTCTTTTTGTTTTAGGATACATTGATTTTTTTATCATCATTTTTCATTCACCTCATAACTTTCTAACCAATTTTTAAAATCAACAAAAACTTCATAATCAATATCTTTTGTATCATAAAAATCATTTAAATCTTCTAAATCTCTTAAAATTACTGATTTTACCCTCTCATTGATTAATTGAGGGTTATTTTTAATATAATCGCATATTTGGAAAGTAACATAAGTTCTTCTCCCTAAAGCATATCTAAATGCCATTAATACAATATCCTGTAATTCATAATTAATCTCTAGCGCTTGGTTTTACACCTCTTTTCAACACTTCTAATGTTCCATGCCTCCAAAGTCTACAATAGCAAGCCCTACAATAACCTTTTGCATAATGCTCTTCTTTGCCACAATATGAGCATTTATTTTTGTATTTCCTATTTTTTAACCCCATATTGTGTTTAGCAATAGTTTGTAAACAACCACATGAACGAGTTCTGCCATAAAGAACATTCCATAGTGGAACTACTTTTATATTACCACATTCACATTGAACTTGGCATATTCTTCTACCATCTTCATCTTTACCTAAATCTTCTATAATAGTCAGTTTTCCAGATTTAAAACCAACATAACTTCTACTTATCTTTCCCATTTTTATCCTTTCTTTGTTCTAACACACTTTTATAATAATCTATAGCACCTTCAATATATCTTTTTGTAAAACTCAATTTTTCTATTGCATATTCTGGGTGTATTTCTTTATCTTCAACATACACTTCTAATACTGCTTGTATTCCCAATATGCTATCTACTGCATCTTTTAGAAATGCACTATCTCTTGAATGTGTTTCGTGATATTCTTTTATAACTTCTAAATAATTCACGATTAAATCATGAAAATCGTTTCGCATAGAGATATACGTATTCATTTCTTCATTACTCATAAAATTTATTCCTCCTTCCTACCACTATAATCCAAAATGTACTAATTTAAGTAAATCATACATTTCATTCTTTAATTCCACTAATGTTGCCCCATCTTCACCAAAGTAATAATCTTCGTTTGACAACGCACCTGTTATATCTATTAACTTTTTTACAATTTGTTCTAATGTATAAGTTTTTCCTTTATATTTATACTTATGATAAGTCATATCAATAACTTTATTTGCATAGTCATAATATGCTTTGAGATGTTTATTCAACCATTTAATTAATGTGTAATCTAAAGAATAAGTTTCTTCTTTTAATATTTTTTCTTCTTTTTTCTTAGTTATTATTTTCATTTACTGCTCCTTGTCAAATATATTCTAAAAGTTCCTGTATCTTCATCTTTTGTAAAATCTATAACTTTAGTATTTAATAATTTTTTGGTTAAAGTATCATTTATTATTTCCATCTTGTAATCTTTTGAACCTAAATCATAAATACCAAATTCAAACCATTTTGTTTCACTAAATTCATCATAATAAATACGAATAATATCAGTATCAGTCATATTTTTTTCTAATTTAACATTTTCATTATATCGACCAAAACTATATTTTTCTAAAACATCAATTAATTTCATTTATTCCTCCTCTATTAAACATTTAAATCCTATATTTTCGGTTTCTTTTGCCGTTTCACATATACCCTTAACCAATTCTGCTACATTTGAACTTACTAATACCACATTTGTTATTTTTATTGCGACTAGATTAATCTTTTCTTCTTCATTTATTAGCAAGTAGCTATCATACATGTATTTTGTACAATCTATATTGTTAATTTTACAATATTCTTCCATATCTCCCTTATTTGCGAATATATAACACGTTAGTTTTTTTCTGCCCTTTTTATAGTTCGTTAACCTACATTTGAAAAACATTATATACCAATAGACTAACGATTTCAACTCAAGTCTGTTCATTTTTATTTACCGCCCCCTACAACAATATCTTTCCATGTGATAGCAGTAACTAGGCTCATTAATCTATGTTCTTTTTCTGCTATCTTAATTAATCTGCATTTTAGTGCTTTCATTTCATCAAATAATTCTTTAATAGTTAATTTTTTCTCTAATATCACTTAACCTCCTACCAGTGAAAGTCTATAACAGTGATGAATTTATTATTTAAAGATAAATTTGAAATTTCCTTATTAAATTGTTTTTCATTGTTAATCCAATGATTGCCATCCCAAAATTCACTTAAAATTATCTTATTTTCAGTAATAACTACATAACAATCATTTAATTTAAAATCAATTATATCTTCATAATAGCCACCATCAACATATAATA
>CALDLU010000076.1:0-2329 GCA_937915245.1 uncultured Clostridia bacterium
TTTCCAATGATTGAGAAAAATTTTTCTGCATCATTTTCTGAAAAAAATCTTTTATTATACCCATCTACAAAGTAATAGTTTTCTTCTAATTTTTGTCCTTGGCCTGCGCCATAGTTTAAATCTGATATTGAATTTACTCTAGCAAGAAGATTTCCATTTGGCTTTAATATTCGCTTAATTTCCTTCATTATGTTTTGTGTTGTTTTCTCATCAAAATAATGTAAACTTAAATCTGCAATAATTAAATCAAAAGCATTATCTTCAAAAGGTAATGGTAGTGAAATATCTAATTTTATAGTTTTTACATTTTTAATGTTTTGGTTTACTTGTTCGAGTGCTATATCTGAATAATCACAAGCAATAACACTAAATCCTTTTTCCGTTAAATATAAGGTGTCATTTCCAGAACCACAACCAAGGTCTAAAATTGGTGTTTTGATTTTTTTCAAAATTGAAGCATACTTATCTAGCCAATTATCATAAACAGGTTTGCCTGTAGAATATTTTTTATGGGTTTCATTCCAATAATTTTCAAAAGCCATTAAACACCTCCCATATTTTTATAGTATTCAACCAAGAATTTATTTTCTTTATTTATTATATCTTGCTTTATTTCTACCGTCATCTTTTCCCATAAATTTGGGTTGAAAGATAAAATATTCAAGTCTTTACTAAAATACACAAATCTTTTACGCTCAAATTTTTCAAATGGATTTTCAAGCAAACTCTTTTTCACTTTTGTCCTATCATTTAAAAAATTATAATCAAAGACACAGCCTTTTCTATCTACCTGAAGATTTCTATCCAATCTATTTTTATAAAATTCTATATAATAGTCAAGAAGTTTATCAATATTAACTTCACCTTCTTTATCCGCCAAGTTTAACATTCCAAGCATAAAAATAAGTTTAAAAGAATATGTCAAAGTGTTTTCATCAATAAAATCTACAAAGTCTTGCAAAATAGTGTTTTCGTTGTGTTCTTTTAGTTGCTTTTTTTGTTTGATATTGATTATATCTTGTGAAGAAAAATATGGCATAAGCTTATTTCCAATAGGCAATGATAGACTTGAAAAACTAGGTGTTTGCTTTACCCATTTTGCAAGAGTATTAGTTCCAATAAACAACTCTCTTGCGGTTTGTTCAAGAGATTTATAATCTTTATATTTTTCTTCAAAAGTGAAAACATCGATTTCTTGCATTGCAACTTCTTGTTCAGTTAAACCAAGAATATTTAAGTAATCGAAGTTATTATTTATTACACCTGCAAAATCAGAATATGCAGCTATCTTAAATAAAGAATTAAAACTCCAAGGTGTTAATTTACCTTCATAATTATCAACAACATCAATTACATACAAACATTCTTTACCGGGATAATTTCTAACACCGCGACCAACTTGTTGAAGATACAATACCTTTGAAAGTGTAGGTCTTGCCATAACAACTATCTCTGTTTGTGGGCAATCCCAACCTTCACTTATTATTTGACAACTTAATAAAAATTGTATTTGTTTGTTTCTATATTTTTCTATAATATCGTCATTCTCTTTATTAGAACCATAAACTGCTTTTGAAGATATTCCGGCATTATTTAGCATCTTTTCAAGTTTCTTTGCATGTGCAATGTTTACACAAAAAACAATTCCTTGCTTGAAAAAATCTCTTTGTGGTGAAAAGTATTTCTTTATAGTCTCTACAATTAACTCATTTCGGCTATCAATAACAAGTGTTTTTTCAAGGTCGGCATAATTATAATCTTTGCCATTATATCTAACTTGACTTAAATCAATATTACTAATCAAACGATAGCATCTTATATTTGAAATAACGCCTTTTTCAATCGCTTCTCGCAATGTTAATTTGGTTTCATATTGTCCAAAAATTTCATCAAGTTTTCTCTTGTCCAACCTTTCAGGAGTAGCGGTTAAGCCAATCAAATATTTTGGTGTAAAATATTGTAATGTCTTTTTGCAATTTGCTGCTTGGGCATGATGAGCTTCATCAAATACTATATAGTCATAGTAATCTTTTGCTAACGCATTTCTTTCAATAAATACAGTATTGTAGTATTTTATTGAAATATTTAGTTTATCACTTAAACCAGAAACTCTTTTTTGCCAATCTTCTTTTAATGGAATCGATGGGACCATAATTAGAACAGTCTTTATTTTGTTCTGATTTGCTAAGTTTTTTAAATCTTCTATAACTATTTGTGATTTACCAGTTCCAGTAGGAATAACGATTAAAGATGTGTTTATACCTTCTTCTCTAGATTTTTCTATATCTTCAAGTATTTTTTCCTGATGTTCATAGAGTTTGAATTTTCT
>CALDLU010000077.1:0-5201 GCA_937915245.1 uncultured Clostridia bacterium
TAAACTTGTATACAATTCCAAATGGTGATTTAACAAATGTTGGAATTTACTCATTAGCCCTTGAAACAATAAATTATTCTGTACTTGTAAAATCTGAAAATGCAAATCAGGGAACAGTAAAGAGAAGTACTGCAAGCGTTGGACAAAAAGAATTTACAGAAACAAATGTTGCATATGGAAATTCATTAAACTACACTGCAACACCAACAAGTGATTTTGGGTTTAATGGTTGGTATCGTGATGAAGAAAAAAATACACTTCTAGGTACACAACAACAAATCAAAGTTGAGTTCAATGAAAAAACATTTGAAGAAGGTGGAATATTCAATGGATTAACACTTGGTGAAGATGATTTGCTATTGTATGCAACTTTTACAAAAAGAGTATGTGATATAACAATCAAATTTGCAGTTAATGATGAAATTACTGATGACATTTTGTCAACAATAAAATTCAACGGCTCAAATGTTCAAGTTAAAGACAATATGCTTACAGTGAAAGCAAAAATGGGAGATGTTGCAAAATTCACAGTATCACTTCCAGCAGGTTATGAATTTTCTAGTTGGTTCCAAAGTGATGGAACAAGTAACATTGGAACATTAGGTGATACATTGGAAATTGAACTCGATATAACAAATGAAGATGAGTCAATGGTAATTGTTGCAAACTTTAAAAAAGAAGTTGAACAAAATAGCACAGACACCACTTGGATATGGATTACTTGTGGAATTGGTGGTGGTCTTTTGATACTTGGTCTTGTAATATTCTTCATCATCAAAAACAAGCGTGGTGGATTTGGTGGTGGTGGTAAGAACGACTACAAAAAAATGTACTATTAAAAATAAAAACATAATTAACTAACTATATTTTGATTTTATTATTAAGATTAAAATATAGTTTTGTTTTTTCTTAAAAATATAAATATAATTTATTAAATTTATAAATAAAAAATTGTCATACTTTATGGCAATTTATTTTTTTATATTTTATTATATAAATGAAAATAGAAATTAATTATAAAAAATGCTTAATCTCTTACAAATAAAGGAGATTAGGTGTTTTTTTAATATTAAATTTTTATTTTTAAATAAATAAATAATAATTATTATTTTAAATTTAATTCAAATTTTATATTAAAAATTATTTTTATAAAAAGCGAGGGAAAAATGCAAAAAGAAAAATTGCCCTCAAAAAAAATAATTGAAGATGCCTTACTCAAAAAAGCATTGGGTTATGAAGCAAAAGAAGTTGTTGAAGAATATGTGATTGATGAATCTGGGGAAAGTAAATTATCAAAAAAGAAGATTACAAAAAAACATATTTCGCCAGATATTTTTGCTGCCAAAGTGCTTTTGGAACACTTTACAAATGTTGAAGAAAACAAATACGAACAAATGAGTTTAGATGAATTAAGGCAAGAAAAACTAAAACTAATAAAATTATTAGAGCAAGAGGGAGAAAATGATGCAAGTTAAACAATGTAACATAAAGACAAAATGTGAAATCAATGGTTGCAAAAATTTGGCAACTATAACAATATGCAAAGAAAACGATGCAAAGTTTGGTTTAAAAATTTGTGAGAATTGTGCAAAATCTTTAAACGAAACTTTATCAAAATTATATGTTCCAAAGTGCATACCATCACCATTTATTCATAACAAAAAAGGAGTGATTAGATGAAAAAGCAAGAAGATTTGGTAAGTGTAGTTTTGCAAGATTTCAAAAAGCGTCAAAATGAAAAAAAACAATTTGAAGCAACTTGGAAACTTTGTATGAACTTTTTAATGGGAAATCAGTATTGTAGTATCGCACCAAATTTGGAAGTCGAAAATAATGATAAACAATACTTTTGGCAAGAAAGAGAAGTTTATAATCACATTGCACCAACACTTGATATAAGACTTGCAAAACTTCAAAAAGTAAGACCAATTATGAGTGTTGTTCCAGCGTCAAATGATGACTGTGATTTAAAAACAGCCAAGTTATGTAAAAAAATTATAAATAGCGTTTATAACAAACAAGAATTGTCTGCCCAAATTTGCAAAGCAACAAAATGGAGTGAAATATGTGGTACAAGTTTTTACAAAATAATTTGGAATAGTGAACTTGGTGATGTTATTGCAAAGGATAATAAAAATATTTTGCGTACAGGAGATATAGAAGTAAGCGTTTTAAGTCCTTTTGAAATATATCCAGATAGTGTCAATAACGAAAATATTGATGATTGTCAAAGCATTATTCATGCCAAAGCGTACCACATTGATGAAATAAAACGAATTTATAATGTTGATGTGAAAGGTGAAGACATAAATGTTTTTTCACTAGAAAATATCGGCACAGGTCTTGGTGGACTTGGTTACAATTCGTATGCAACAAAAATTGTAAGTGGAATAAAATCAAATCATGCATTAGTTATTGAAAAATATGAAAAACCATCAAAAGACTATCCAAACGGTAGATTTATAATAATTGCAGGAAATACGCTTGTGTATAATGGTGAATTACCTTTTGTGAATGGAATTGATGGCACTCGTGGATTTCCTTTTATAAAGCAAGTTAGCATTGAACAAGCAGGCTCGTTTTGGGGAACAGGTATAGTTGAAAGACTTATTCCAGTACAAAGGGCATATAACGCAGTAAAAAACCGAAAACACGAATTTTTGAACCGAATTTCAATGGGTGTTTTAACTGTTGAAGACGGAAGTGTTGATTTAGATAATTTGGAAGAAGAAGGTCTTTCCCCAGGTAAAATTTTGGTATATAGGCAAGGTTCAAATGCTCCAAGATTTATGTCAGCAAACAGTGTCCCAACCGATTTTGAAAGAGAAGAACAAGCTTTACTTGCAGAATTTATGACAATTTCTGGTGTTAGTGATATTTTAAATAGTTCATCAACCTACACAAATTTAAGTGGTGTGGCACTTCAACTTTTGATTGAACAAGATGAGTCAAGAATTTCACCAACTAGCGATCAAAGAATGTATAAAAGAACTAGGTGGGCAAATTTTAAGATTATACAAACAATTCGCAACAGTGCCAAGATTATTGAAAGTTGCAGGAGATAATGGCGAACTTGAACTTGAATATTTTAATGCAAGCGATATTACAAGTGAAGACATTGTGTTTGAAAGCGATAGCGAAATCTCTGAAAGTTTGGCTCAAAGAAGAAGTATGGTGTTTGACTTATTAAATGCAGGATTACTTGCTGATGAAAATGGCAAGTTGAGCAACAGAATGAGATTAAAAGCACTTGATTTACTTGGTTTTGGTATTTGGGAAAATGCTCAAGACCTTAATGAATTGCACACAAAAAAAGCATCAGCAGAAAATGTTGATTTGGCAAACCAAAAAGATGTTAAAGTGTGTGAAATAGATAATCACGATTTACATATTCAAGAACATATTTCGTATATGCTTGGCTGTGATTATAAAAAGAGATTAAGCAAAAATAAAAATATAGAAAAAGTTTTCTTGGAGCATATAAGAAAACATAAACAAATGAAAAAAATGGAAGAAAGTCTAAAACAAGAGGAGCAATAAAATGGAAGAAAAAGAAAATTGGGAACAACCAGAAAACTTGGATAATGTGTTAGTGGCAGATGCCAAAATTGAAGAAAACACGCCTTCGTCCAATAGTGGCTCCCAATATGGAAAATTTAAAGATGCCGACAGTTTACTTACTGCCTATAACAATTTGCAGGCAGAGTTTACAAGAAAGTGTCAAAAATTAAGCGAACTTGAAAAAAATGACAAAGAAAATCTTGAAAAAATAGAACTAGAAAAAATGCCAATTTTTGAAACAGATGATTGGCAAAACAAAGTTTCAAATTTTCTTGAACAAAACAAGGACGCAAAAAAATATGCAAATGATATATCAAACTATATTCTAAATAACCCAGAACTTCAAAACGATAAAAACGCCCTTGAACTCGCTTGGGCAAAGGTGGTTAGCGAAAAATATAAATCACCAGAAAGTTTTGTAAGTGATGACAAGTTTGTTGATGATTTTGTTATGTCAAATGAGCATATAAAGCAAAAAATAATTTCAAAGTATATTCAAGATTTAGAAAAAAATAAATTGCCACCATTTGTAACTCAAAAACAAGGTGGAAATGTAACTTTTCAATTAGAAAAGAAAGCCACAACGCTTGATGAAGCAAAAGAACTTGTGGAGGCAATTCTAAAATCAAACTAAATTATCAGGAGAAAAAATGGTTACATTACAAAGTGCAGAAAATGCGTTAAAAACAGTATATCTTGGAGTGGTTAGCAATCAATTAAATGTAAATGCAAATCCACTTCTTGGAAAAATAAAACAAACAACAAAAGATGTGTGGGGAAAAGAAGTAAGAAAACTTGCTCCATACGGAATTAATGGTGGTATTGGTGCAGGTGCAGAAACAGATGCTCTCCCAAAGGCCGCAGGGAATAATTATGTTCAATTTGTCAGCGAACTAAAAAACTTGTATGGCAAAATTGAGCTTTCAGACAAAGCGATTCGTGCATCAGAAAATAATGCAGGTGCTTTTGTCAACTTACTAAACGATGAAATGGAAGGTCTTATCAAAGCATCAAGTTTCAATTTTGGAAGAATGTTATTTGGTGATGGCAGTGGACTTTTGGCAACAATCACAGCATTTGACACATCAGCAAAAGTTATAACTTGCGATAGTGTAAGAAATCTTATTGAAGGTATGGTTATTGATATTTATAACGGTACAACAAAAGTTGATGGTGGACTTAGAATTACATATGTTGACAGAGTAAACAAAAAGGTTCATATTGCTTTCCCAGCATCATACTCAACAACAATCGCTCAAAATTACACATTGTATGTTCAAAATTCAAAAGGTTTTGAAATTTCAGGTCTTGGGAAAATATTCTCAAATTCTGGAACATTATATGGTGTTTCAAGAACAGATTATCCTTGGCTTACACCATACACAAAAACATCAGCAGGCGAAATAAGTGATAGTTTAATCCAAAGTGCAATAGACTTTTTAGATGAAGTAAGTGGTTCAAATATCAACTATATTGCTTGTTCAAGTCAAGTAAGACGAGCATACCAAGAATATCTTGGAGCATACAGACGTAATATAGATGTTATGGAACTTGCTGGTGGGTATAAGGCTTTAACATACAACGGTATTCCAGTTGTTGCAGATAGATTTGTTGAAGATGATGCAATGTATTTGCTTAAC
>CALDLU010000078.1:0-1530 GCA_937915245.1 uncultured Clostridia bacterium
AGTGGCATATGATACTTCATCACAACTCTTGTTTTTTCCAAGTATTGCATATCCAAAAATTCTCCACGCTTTTCTTGGCATAAATCCATTATTGGTCCAACATATTCAGGTGGAGTGTAAACACTTAATGCAATCATCGGTTCTTCAATTCGTTCAATTTCTGCAACTGGTGGAAGCATTGATGGATTGCTTACTTCAAGCATTTCCCCATTTGTTTTGTAAACATGATAACTAACACTTGGTGCTGTTGTAATAATATCTAAATCAAATTCTCTCTCTAATCTTTCTGTTATAATCTCCATATGGAGAAGTCCCAAAAATCCAACACGAAAACCAAACCCTAATGCTATTGAAGTTTCTGGAGAAAAATGCAATGAAGCATCGTTGAGTTTTAATTTTTCCAACGCATCTTTAAGGTCGCCATATTTTGAACCATCAAGTGGGAATATACCACTAAATACAACTGGTTTTACATCTTTATAACCTGGCAATGCTTCACTGCAAGGATTTTCGGAATCAGTTATTGTATCTCCAACCTTTGTGTCAGAAAGGTTTTTTATGCTTGCACAAATATAGCCAACATCACCAACACATAATTCATTTACAGGTTTCATAGAAGGAGTGAATACTCCAACTTCAGTAACTTCATATGCTTTGCCTGTTTTCATCATTTGTATTTTGTCGCCTATTTTAACTTTTCCATCAAAAACTCTAACAAAGCAAATTGCACCTTTAAAGTTATCATACATACTATCAAAAATAAGTGCTTTTAATGGTTTTTGTGTATCACCTTTTGGGCATGGAATTTTTTCCACTATTTGCTTTAATACATCATCAATATTTATTCCTTCTTTTGCAGAAATGCAAGGAATATCATCGGCAGGAATACCCAAAACATCTTCAATTTCTTTTTTTGATTTTTCTATATCTGCACTTGGCAAATCTATTTTGTTAAGTACAGGTAAAATCTCCAAGTTATTATCTAATGCAAGATAAGTGTTTGCAATGGTTTGTGCTTCAACCCCTTGTGAAGCATCAACAATCAAAATTGCCCCTTCGCAAGCAGCAAGCGAACGAGATACTTCATAAGTAAAGTCAACATGCCCCGGAGTGTCTATTAAATTCAAAATATATTCTTCACCATTATAGTCATAAAACATTCGAGTTGGAGTTAGTTTTATGGTAATTCCCCTTTCTCTTTCTATGTCCATACTATCTAATATTTGGTCGCTCATATCACGACTTGAGACAGTTCCTGTTTTTTCAATCAATCTATCTGCAAGAGTACTTTTGCCATGGTCGATGTGTGCAATAATACAAAAGTTTCTTATTCTGTCTTGTCTTTTTTCCATTTATTCTCCGTAACTAATTAGTATTATATAAAAATTTGGTATATTTTGCAAATTATTATTTTGAAATTTTAGTTTGTTATGCTAATATTTTATTAAAAGGAAAAATATTATGGATTTATTTAAAACTTGGCTTGTTGAATATCCTATTGCTCATCGTGGTCTTCATACAGATGATTTG
>CALDLU010000079.1:0-6338 GCA_937915245.1 uncultured Clostridia bacterium
AAAAAAGAAAGAAACAACATCTCTTTATTCTTCATTAAAAGAAAATGCAAAACAAGATGCATTAAAGCGTGGTCTTTCTCGTTCTTCAATCGTAATTAATATACTTGATGCGTTTGATGATAATATGATAAACGAATATAAAAAAATTAATGAAGAAATTTCTTCAAAAATGCAAAGTTTGTCAAATCAAAAATCACTTTTAGATGAACAAAAACAAAATGCACTAAATTCGTTTGATATCTCTTATGCACTAAAATTATCTAACAAAATTGATGAAGTAAATGAAAAGTTAAAACAAGAAGAACAAAAAATACTCGAATATAATAATGAAATTGCAGAAAAGGAAGCAGAGTACCAAGCAAAACAAAAAGATAAAGCACTTTCATATGCTACTTACATAGAAAAATACGGCAAAAACGGTTTAAATGCGTTAAAGCAAGATGAAAAAGTTGCTTATGCCGAAAATTATCTTATGAGTTTAAGCAAAGAAGAAGCATTGGACGAACTTAATAACAATAAAGTTTTCACAAGTGAACTTGGACCTGCAAACTATACAAGATTAAAACTAAAAATGATGAACAGAAAATAGTACTATGTGGGAAAAAATTTTCACAATGGCAATTTCAAATGGTATTTTTGCGTGCCTTTTTGTTGCTCTTTTAATTTATGAACTAAAAGATTCAAGAACAAGAGAAAAGAAATATCAAAAAACAATAGACAGTTTGGCAAATAGATTACAAACAGTGGAAAAAATAAGTGAAGATATTGATGAAATGAAAAATGTAATTGTATACAAAAAGAAAAAGGAGACAAAAGATAATGCTTAAAAAAAGAATAAAAAAATATAGTTTTTGGACAGGACTTACAGCATCACTTGTTGTCTTAATGAATGTTATTTCAAAAGCATTTGGGTTTTCGATTGATAACAAGCTTGTTGAAGATATTGTAATGTCAATTTGTGGTGTGCTTATGGCTCTTGGTATTGTTTGTAGACCAACTCAAAAAGATTTACAAAAAGAAGATACAAAAAATATTGATGAACCAAAAGAAAAGTCAACCGATATAGAACAAGATAATAAAACTGAATAATAAAAATGTGGCATTTGCCACATTTTTTTATGCTTTATAAAAATATTATTACACAAAAATTAATATAAAAAATATTTGGAAACAAACATAATTTGTGTTAATATTTTTGCATACAAAAGGGAAATAAAATGAAAGTTGTTTTTGCTAGTTACAATCAAGGCAAATGTGAAGATTATAAAGGTATTTTTAAAAAAATTGGAATTGAACTTGTATCTTTAAAGGAAATTGGTTGCACAGAGAAAGTAGAAGAAACAGGTTATGACACTTTGGAAAATGCTGTAATAAAAGCAGAATTTTATCACAAATTATTGGGGTTGCCTGTGCTTAGTAACGATAGTGGACTAATTGTTTCAAAGTTCACAAAAGAAAATCAACCAGGTGTTTTTGTAAGAAGACACAATGGAAAAGAAATGACTGATGAACAACTAATATCAACATATGAAAAACTATTTGAAGAAGTGGGTGGAGAAAGCAAAGGAGTTTTTTCTGTATCTTTGGCAGGTATAAACGAAAAAGGTGAACTCTTTAAAAGAGAATTTCATTACAGCACTTTCTTTAAATGTCCAGCAAGCAAAGCAAGAGTAAAAGGACTACCATTTAGGTCTTTTGAATATGATAGAAAACTAAAAAAGCATTATGCAGAGTTCACAGAAGATGATTGGGGAAGGGCAAACGACAATGCAAAAAATACTGATGACATAGATGAACAAGAAAGTTTTATTAGAAGTATATTTCAAAAATAACATATAAAAAACAAAAATTTGTATATTTTTACTTGAAAATTGCAGTCAAGTATAGTATAGTAATTGTACTAAAATATTTTTTTGTTTAATATGGTGAAAATATATGATGTTTAAAAACTCAGTAAAATTATTTATTGCAAATTTTTCAGTTTTCTGGAAACTTTTGTTGTATAAAATTATAGCAATAGGTATTTGCGTTTTGTTACTTATTCCAACATTTTCAAGTTGGGGACATGTGCTTAATTCAGTTGATTTTTTTGCTGGACTTGGTAATTTTGCAAACACAACAATGTTTTCAAGTGTAACATCATTTTTTGAACAGTTATTTATTTTAGTAGACACTTTTTTAAAAGCAGTTAGTTTGCTTTTGTCATATAATTTATTTGCATTTATATATTCAACATTTGTGGTATTGTTTATATTACCATTTTTAATGGAGTTATCTGCAATTCCAACAGGTGAAGGCATTTATTCATATATGGCAAGTTTATCAAAGTCAAGTTTTGTTGGCACACTTATTGCAAAAATGGGGAAATCAATGTTATATTCATTACTTAGAACATTGTGTGTATTACCATTTATTGCACTTATGGGTGTAACTCTTTACTATATGTTATCACTTATAACAATAGATAGTTTATGGGCAGTTTTTGTTCCTGTGCTAGTTATAATATATTTTTCAGTTATGACAGCACTTATGATAACATTTTTCTCTGGTTGGATGCCTGCAACAGTAGTATTTGATGTATCTCCAGTAAAGGGAATGAAAAAGGGCTTTAAGGCAGTTTTTAGAAGATTTTTTAGAGTATTTTCAAGCATACTTATGATAATAATTATAACAACAATGTTTACATTTATGTTTACAACATTTTCACTTATAATTTTAGTTCCATTGTGTTCAGTATGTGTTGTAATGCTTGAAATGGTTATGTTTTTTGAAAGTCAAGGAATGAGATACTATGTTGACCTTGACAGTATTGTAACGCCTAAAAAACTTGAACAATGCGACAAATTTAAAAAAGTTAAAGACATAATTTAGTTTATTAAACAAATTTTAGTAATAAATAAACAAATGAAATAAAGCAAGCAACACTTGCAAAGATTTTTTATGAAAAGGAGAAAAAATGAATTCAGACGAAAAAATTATAGAAGCATTAAAGAACATTATCTCAAATTCAAATGATAACACATTAAATCAAAACAATATAAAAATAGATGATAATCAAAATAATGTTGACTTAAATGCAAAACAAGAAAATGAACAAAACATTGCTATAAATAAAACAAAAAGACAAGTAAACCCAAGAAATAAAAATAATATAGCAAAAAAACAAATAAAAAAAGTTTCTAACAATGAAAATGAAACAGAAAAAGATAACAGAGAAGTTGTTGTAAAAAAACAAGATAAAAACAAAAAAGTAAAAATAACATTCCTAGGTGGAGTTGGTGAAATCGGCAAAAATATGACAGCCATTGAATATGGTGATGATATGATAGTTGTTGACTGTGGATTAAGTTTCCCAGATGATGACCTTCCAGGTGTTGATGTCGTTGTTCCTGATATTTCATACCTTATTCAAAACAAACATAAGTTAAAGGCATTTGTTATCACTCATGGACACGAAGACCATATTGGTGGTATACCATTTGCATTAAGCGATGTAAATGTTCCTATTTATGGAACAAAATTAACTCTTGCGTTAATAGAAAACAAATTAAAAGAATATCCAAAGTTAAAATACAAACTTGTTGCAGTAAAACCAAGACAAATGTTAAAAATTGGTCGCTTTGCTATTGAATTTATCAATGTAAACCACTCAATCGCAGGTTCACTTGCACTTTGTATTTCAACACCTTGTGGAAATATTATTCACACAGGAGATTTCAAAATTGATTTTGAACCAGTAACAGGCGAAACAACAGATTTAACTCGTTTTGGAGAACTTGGCAAAAAAGGAGTAAACTTACTTCTTTGTGAAAGTACCAATGTTTGCAGAAAAGGTTATTCAATGAGTGAGTCAAATGTTGGCAGAGTTATGGACTCAATATTTGAAAAACATACAAACAATCGTTTAATAGTTGCAACTTTTGCATCAAATATTCAAAGAATGCAACAACTTTTGGACCTTGCAGAAAAATATAAAAGAAAAGTTGCTTTTTCTGGCAGAAGTATGATAAATGTCAGTGAAGTCGCAATGAAATTAGGTGAATTAAGTTACAAAAAAGAAAATATAATCGACATTGATAAAGTTTCAAAATATGATGACAAAGAAATTTTAATAATGGCAACAGGAAGTCAAGGCGAATCAATGAGTGCTTTGTCAAGAATGGCAAATGGCGAATTTAAGGGTATTGACCTTGGAGATAATGACTGTGTTATTTTGTCTTCATCACCAATTCCAGGAAATGAAAAATCAGTTTATGGATTAATCAACACACTTTTCAAAAAGGGTGCAGATGTTATATATGATGAACTTGCAGATGTTCACGCATCAGGACACGCTTGTCAAGAAGAAATCAAAATTATTCACAAACTTGTAAAACCAAGACACTTTATGCCAATCCATGGTGAATATAGACACCTTAAACAACATAAAGAACTTGCAATCGCACTTGGCGAAGATGCAAGAAATATAATTTTACCAGAACTTGGACTTCAAGTTGAAATGTCGCAAAATTCAATCAAACCTTGTGGTTATGTTCAAGCAGGATTAAGACTTGTTGATGGTTCAGGTGTTGGTGATTTATCAAGTGCAGTGCTTCGTGATAGAAAACAATTAAGTGAAGAAGGTGTTTGTGTTGCAGTTGTAAATCTAATGGCAACAAAAGAACTTGCTTTTGACCCATTTATTATCACTCGTGGTGTTGTTTATAATGATGAAGCAGATGACTTTAATCAAGATGCAAGAGCATGCCTTGTTCAACTCTTTAAAAATGTTGATATAAAAGATATGGAACAAAGCGAAGTTAAAAATCAAGTAAAAAGATGTTTAAGCAACTTTATCTATAAGAGAACAAAGCGTAGACCACTTATTTTAACAGTTGTAATGTTTGGTTAAAAAAGTTGACTGTTTTTTTAAGAATTTCAGCCATTTAAGGATAATATGGAATATTTGGAAAAATTAAAACAAATATCAAATGAAAATCACATACCAATCATAAAAGATGATGGGTGTGATTTTTTGACATTATTTTGTAAGGAGCATAATTTTCAAAACATCTTGGAAATAGGAACAGCAGTTGGTTATTCAGGTTCGTTTATGTTAAATAATACAACTGGTTCACACTTAACAACTGTTGAAATAAATGAAAGTAATTTTAATATTGCAAAAAAAACTTTTGAAATGTTAAATTTAAGTGATAGGGTAACTCAAATTTTGGGTGATGCAAAAGAAGTTATAAAAGACTTAAATTGTGAATATGATTTTATCTTTCTCGATGGACCCAAAGGACAATATTTGGCTTATTATGAAGATCTTTTAAAACTTTTAAAAAGTGGTGGATATATATTGGTAGATAATGTATATTTCCATGGTCTTGTTCGTGGACAAGAGTTTGTAAAACATAAATTACGAACACTGGTTGTAAATTTGAGAAAATTTATAGAAGTAATTAAAAATGATGAAAGGGTTGAAACCCAAATTTTAGATATTGGAGATGGTATTGCAGTAATCAAAAAATTATAGGAGTACAAATGAAATCAAACGATATAGAGCAATTAACAAATTGTAAGTGGGTAAACTTATACAAAGTTGAAAAAGAATTTGGCAGTTACTATTTTTGTTCAAGAAACACAAAAGATAATTTGGAAATATTGAATAAAAATAAACAAGCAGATGCTGTCCGTATTTTGCCATATGTAAAAAAAGATAACAAGATATATTTGGTTTTAGAAAAAGAATACAGAACTCCACTTGATAAATATATTTATGGAACACCAGCAGGACTTATCGACAAAGGCGAAACACCAATAGAATCGGCAAAAAGGGAACTTTATGAAGAAATTGGTGCAAATGTAGTTAGTATTGAACAACTCTCAAACAAACTTTATTCATCAGCAGGCTTAACAGATGAAAGTGTAATTGTGTTTTTTGCACAAGTTGAATTAACAGGTACTCAACATTTGGAAAAAAGTGAAGATATAAAATACGAACTTGTTGATTTAGATAAAGTTCAAGAATTTATAAAAGACAAAGATTTTTGTGCAGGTAGTTTTTTGCTTATTCAATATTTTTACTATAAACAAAAAATGATAAAATAGTTTTTTAAATTTAATAATATTTGATATAATAAAATTATGGAAATAGAAATAATTAAGTATATTCAATCATTACATTCTCCATTATTTGATGGAGCAATGTGGTTTTTTACTTATTTAGCAAGTTTTTATGCCATAATTTTATTTTTTATAATATTTTTCTTTTTTGCATCAAAAAAATATTCATTTTTATTTTTAATTTCAGCAATATTTAATGTTGGAATAAATTATATTTTAAAAATTTTAAT
>CALDLU010000080.1:0-7665 GCA_937915245.1 uncultured Clostridia bacterium
TATTCACAGAGCAATTCTTGGTTCCCTTGATAGATTTGTTGCATTCTTACTTGAAGAAACAAAAGGTGTTCTTCCACTTTGGCTTGCACCTGTTCAAATAGAAATTTTACCAATTAGTGATAAATTTATCGACAAATGTAAAGATGTTGAAATGGAACTTAAAAAACAAGGGTTCAGAGTTGAACTTGATGAGAGAAATGAGAAGATTGGTTACAAAATAAGAAGTGCAATTTCTCAAAAAATTCCATATATACTAGTAATGGGTGAAAATGAAATAAACAATGGTACTGTTTCTGTTCGTGTTCGTGGGACAAACGAATCAAAAGAAATGAAGATTGAAGAATTTATTTCATTTGCAAAACTCAAATTAGAAAATAGGGAGTAAATATGATTGGAGTAATTGCTTGTGCAGGTAAAAGCACAAGGCTTATGCCTTGCACAAATTTTTTGAGTAAACAACTTTTGCCACTTTATGACAAACCATTAATTTATTATCCAATTTCAATGCTTATGAAAGCTGGAATAAGAGATATTTACATTGTTGTAAATGGTGAAAATTTTGATTTATATCAAAAACAACTTGGTGATGGCAAAGACTGGGGAATAAATATAAATATTGTTTTGGATAAAGATATAAAGGGCACAATTGGTGCTTTTAATAAGTGTTTGGAGTATACCAAAAACCAAAAAGTATGTTTTGTTTTGGGAGATAATTTCTTTTATGGCAAAGAATTTGAAAAAGAATTAGAGTATGCTGTAAACAATCCAAACGGAGCATATGTCTTTGGTTATCCGGTAAAAGACCCAAGAGCATTTGGTGTGGCAAGTTTTGACAAACAAGGAAATGTAACTAAACTTGTTGAAAAACCTGAAAAGCCTGAAAGCAATATGTGTGTAACAGGTATTTATGTTTATGACGAAAAGTGTAGTGAACTTGCACAAAGAGTTGGACTTTCAAAAAGGGGAGAATATGAAGTTACGGACCTAAATAAAATGTATTTATCTCGTGGAGAACTTAAACTTTGTAAAGTCCCAAAAAAGAATTTTTGGCTTGATGCTGGAACAAGTGAAACATTACTAAAAGCAAGTAATTTTGTTTTTAAAACAATAAAGAAAACAAAAAAACAAATTGGGTGTATTGATGAAATAGCATATCAAAAAGGTTATATCACTAAAGAGCAATTACAAAAAAATTATGAAAAATTAAAGAAAACATCATATGGACAATATTTATATGATAATTATCTTAAATAAAATAAAAAGGAACTTCAAAAAGAAGTTCCTTTTATTTATGGGGTGATTAGTGGGATTTGAACCCACGGTCTCAAGAGCCACAATCTTGCGCGTTAGACCAGCTACGCTATAACCACCATATGCTGTGTTATTTTAACATAACACAGTTATTTAGTCAACTCTATTTTTTAAGTTTATAGTTTTTTATGGTATTTATTAATGTGTTTTCATCAACTTCAATTTGTTCACCTTTTTCCATATCTTTTAGTGAGTATTTATTTGAATTGATTTCGTTTTCTCCAATTACCATAACATACTTTATATTTAATTTATTTGCATATTCAAATGATTTCTTTATTTTTTTACCAGAAAAATCTGTTACAACATTTGCATTAGCATCTCTTAACTTGTTTGCAATTTCAAGGCATTTTGTTTCTGTTCCCATTGGTACAATCAAAACATCAATAAATTGTTCTTTGTTATCGTTTTTCAAAATGGCGTAAATTGGTTCAAGACCAAAAGTGAGTCCACAAGCTGGATAAGATTGTCCATTATTCATAAAGTCAGTTATTATTTTGTCATATCTTCCACCGCCACCAAGAGATGATGTGATTCTTTTTTGCTTGTCAAAAAATTCAAATATTGTGCCAGTGTAAATACTTAATCCACGAGCAAGAGTAGGTGAGAATTGAGTGTTGTTTTCAAGATTTAACTCTTTAATTAATTTCGTAATATCTTGACATTCAATTAAACCTTGTTTTAATAATTCATTGCCTGTGGTTGAATATCTTTCAACATACTCATCAAGTGATAAACTAAATAAGTTTAATAACTCATCAACTTTACTTGAACTAATCCCAATTTGTTCAAATTCATAATCAAGTTCTTGTTTTGAAATTTTTTCAAGTCTGTCAATAAGTGAAATTGTGTCAGCAATTTTATCTTCGCTTATTCCAAGAGTTGAAATAAGTCCACTCATAAGTTTACGGTTATTCCATTTTATAACAATATCAATTCCAAGAGAATTAAAAACATTTATAACCATTTGCATTTGTTCAATTTCAATAAATCTTCCATCAAGACCAACAACATCAACATCGCATTGATAAAATTCTCTTGCTCTGCCAAGTTTTACTGGTCCATCACGAAATACTTTGCCAATTTCATATCTTCTAAAAGGCATAACAAGGTCATGATTTAATCCAATAAATTTACAAAATGGCACAGTTAAATCAAATCTAAGACCAATATCTCTATTCCCTTGGTCTTTCATTTTATAAACTTCATTTAAAATTTCAGCACCATCTTCATATTTGTATTTAAGTAAATCAAAACTATTAAGCATTGGTGTTTCGAGTGGCATATATCCATATTTTTCAAAAGTGTTTTTAAGACTATCTATAATTTTATTTCTTAATGCTTGTTCTTCTGGTGGGAAGTCTGTTGTCCCTTTAAGGTTTTTTAGTTCAATTTCTTTCATTTTTTGCTCTCCAATTAGGTAATAAAACTAGCATAAGTTTATAACTTTTTTATATTTTTGTCAATTATATACTAGTGTCAAAAGTCTTTGCAAAATCATAAAAACAAGTATGTCAAAAATTAGTTTATGTATGATTGTCAAAAATGAAGAAGATGTGATTGAAAGATGTTTAAATAGTGTAAAAAATTTTGTTGATGAAATAATTGTTGTGGATACTGGCTCAACAGATAAAACAAAACAAGTTGTTAAAAAATTTACAGACAAAATTTATGATTTTGTTTGGTGCGATGATTTTTCAAAAGCACGAAATTATTCAATAAGCAAAGCATCATATGAGTATATTATGTGGCTTGATGCTGATGATGTTGTGCCAGAAGAAACACAAAAGTTTTTGATAAAACTAAAACCAAATTTAACGAAAGATTGTTATATGTTAAAGTATAATGTTGCATTTGACAATGAAAAGCCAACATTTTCATTTTATAGGGAAAGAATATTAAAAAATGATAATAGGTGTAAATTTATTGGAGCAGTTCATGAATGTATTACCCCATTTGGAAAAATTGAAAGACTTGATGTTGCAATAAATCATAAAAAAGTAAAAAGTGGAGATGCTAATAGGAATTTAAGAATTTATAACAAAATAAAAAAAGAAAGAACTCTTAATGCAAGAGAACAATATTATTATTCAAGAGAACTTTTTGACCATAAAAAATATAAACAATGTATAACAAACTTGCAAAAACTTCAAAAAATGCCAAATGTTTGGACTGAAAATAGAATTGAAAGTTTAAATATTTTATCTCAATGTTATCAAAATTTGGGCGACAAAGAGAAGTCGTTAATGTATTTATTGCAAACATTCAAATATGATACACCACGAGCAAACATATGTTGCAAAATTGCAGATTATTTTTATTCAAATCAAATATATGAACAAAGTTTGTATTGGTATAAACAGGCAACATTTGCAAAAGATGTTATAGATAAAGGTGGGTTTGTGGAACAAGTTTATTACAATTATTATCCATATATGGGACTTTGTTGTTCGTATTTTTACTTAAAAGATTATCAAAAGTCAAATTATTATAATGAAAAAGCAGGTGAAATAAAACAAACAAAAGAATTTTTGTTAAATAAAAAACTATTAGAAAATTTTATGAAATAGCATAAAAAAAGAAAGGTCAAAAACCTTTCTTTATTTATTAGTTCAATCCTGCTAATTTTGTTGCAAGTCTTGAAGCGCGTCTTGAAGCTGTGTTCTTGTGGATAACATTTTTTGAAACAGCTTTGTCAAGTGTGCTTACAACTTCTGAATATAATTTTGTTGCAAGTTCTTTATCTTTTTTGCTAACAGCATCTTCAAATTTTCTTGTTACAGTGTTAATTTGAGATTTAACCATTCTGTTTTCTGCATTTTTCTTTGCGTTAACATTAACTCTTTTTATTGCTGATTTTATATTTGGCATTTTTATCTCCTTTGCGTATTTTTTATAAATCTACGATATTTTAGCACATAAGTTTTTTTTATGCAACTATTTTTTTTATTTTTCAATTTATAACTTATTTAAAATTTCATTATGCTTAATTTGTTTGATTTTTTGCTAAAAATGTTTATACTATATACTAGAAAATAGTTTATAGGAGGCAAAATGAATAACAAATCAAGACTTTGGATTACCATAACAATGCTTGTTCTTATGTTGTGTGCCTTAACATTTGGAGTTGTGTCTGTTATCACAAGTAACAAAGGTATTGCAAACACAACAACTTTTGTTAGTGGAAATGAAAATGTATTTGTTGAAATAAATGGTAAATATTCTGGTCCAACACTTCAAAGTGGTTATAGTGATATTTATTATTACAGACTTGATAAAAATAATTCACAAGCCTTCAAAGATACAGAAGTTTTGATTGATGGTTGGAACTTGGGCAAAACAAATTTGTCATATGAAGAACAAGAAATGGAAATGGTTTATTCATTTAGAAACCTTAATGCAGAATATGCTTTAAAGATTAGCACATCAAATTTTGCTTTTGATGCAGAAAATAGAATTCAAACATTTTATGAAATAGCCGACAGCGAAGAAAGTTTTGATGATGAAAGATTGGAAAGAGTAACATCAAATGACCAAAGTGCAATAGAAACAATAACAGTTCCTGTAAATTCAATCAAGTATATAAAAATCAAATTCAAATTAACTAAATTTAACAAAAAATTGGAATTTAATAATAACATAAAATTCTTATTTGATGTTGATTTAAACAAGTAAACAAAAACTGTAAGAAAATTTCTTACAGTTTTTTAAATATTTAAAATATATTCAACAATATAAATAAGGGCAGTGTCAGCTTGCATTAATCCACTTTTTATCATATAGTCAACATCACAAAATTCATAAACTATGTTTTTTAATTTGACTGGATTAAAGTTTTTTAGTTGGCTTCGTAGTTTTGTAACAGCAAAAGGTTTTACTCCAAGTTTTTGTGCCAAAAGTTCATCTGTTAAATTTTTTGAAACACTTATTGTAAATAATCTTGTAAAATTGTTAGACATAAGTGGCAAAAGTTTGCTTGCTTGATTGTCTTGCTTTAACAAATTAAAAAGGATATTCAAAGTTTTATTCGCATCTTTTTTGCCAAGTGCTGTTGTGAGTTCAAAAACAACAACATCATCAGTTTTTGTTACAACACTGTTAATATCTTCTTTTAAAATAGTATCATTTGTTGTGTACATAGATAATTTTTCAAGTTCGGTATTTATTGAACTTAAATCTTTATTTACAAGATTTGCAAGATACAGAGCATCTTCATTTGAAATTGATTTACCTTTTTCTTTTGCAAGTCTTTGTGTTTCTTGCACAAGTTCAATGTCGGTTAAAGTAAAGTTGAGTTTTGTACATTTTAAAAAGTCAAACACTTGCATATTGTCCAAAATTAGTAATGTACAAGTTGGGTTCATTTTTGGTATATATTCCAAAAGTTTTTTCTTATCACTTTCCAAAACTTGAAAAACATTCTTTACAATAACCAATCTGTTTGTTGTAAAAAATGAAACTTGTTCACAACTTTCAATAATTGAGTTACTTGAGAAATTTTCACTATCAAAAATAGATATATCAAATGAGTTTGTAATGTTCATTTTTTGTTTAATAAAGTCTACGGCACAACTTGTAAGATATGTGTCGCCACAAAGTATAAAACAACCATAAAAGTTGTCGTAATTACTCAAACTCTTTAAATTCATTCAATATTATTTTATCATTTATATTTATTTTAAACAACAAAAATTAACATATAATCATACAAATAGAGAGCAAACATAACTAATAACCAAAAGACTTGAACATATTGTTAATTTGTTTAAATGTTTTTCATTTACAAAATTAGATATATAAAAACACGAAGAATAAAAACCAATAACAAATATTGAGTTCGTTTTTGGCAATGTTAAAAATGCAAAGGTTGCATTACTAAATAGTATTGAAATATTTATTATCAACCAATACAAAAATTCGATTACTTTTGTTAAAAATGGCATAAATGGCAAAATTAAACAAATAAATGAAATTGCAAAGGTGAGAACAAAAGCAAATTCAAAAAGTGGCACGCATATAATATTACACAAAAGAGAAAGTAAATTTGTTGAAGAATAAAATAAAGAAGTGAGTGGAATAAGTCCAAGTTGAACAGAAAAAACAATAGATAAATTTTGACAAATCTTTTTGTTAATTTTTGTTTTTTCTAGTAACTTACAAATGCTTGGAGAAATAACAAAAATGCAATATACACAGCCAAACGAAAGTAAAAATCCAGCATCAAAAATATATAGTGGTTTAAATAGCAAAATTAAAATTGCACACAAAGATAATGAAGTGAGTTTATCATATTTTCTGCCAACAACATTTGAAAATATAAAAATCAAACTCATTAAACTTGCTCTTACAACCGAAGGCGAAAAATTGCAGATATAACAGTAAAAAGCGAGCAAGATAAGTAAAATAATAAAGTTATATTTTTCTTTTAACTTGAATTTCTTGAGAATAAAATTTATGCAAAGAATAATAATTGAAATATGTAGTCCACTTATGGCAAGTAGGTGGGCAATACCACTTGAAGAAAAAGAATTTTTTATATCTTTGTTAAGTGTACTTTTATCTCCAATTATCACACTTTTAATAACTCCACCAATGTTGCTATCAAAATGTGTTTCAACAAAATTATTAAAAGCATCATGTATTTTTTCATTGAGTTTTTTGTAACCATTTTTTATTGCAATAACATTATTAATTGTAGTTTTATATGGTGTGTCATTTTTATAATAAAAAGAGTTAAAACTATCATCATCAAAAAGTTGAACTTTGGTTATTTTATTTTCAAACACAATTATATTGCTTTGTTTAATTTCGTCATTGTTTAAAGTTGCAGTAATTTTAAATGGCTTGTTGTACCCATTTATTTTTACATCATCTAAAATGCAGGTAGAAAAGTTTGTGTAATTTGTAATGCTTTCAACTCTTGCTTCAATTAAAACACTTTGAGAGTAGTCTATTCCTGAGAAAGTGTAAAATCCTAAGAAATAATAACCAATACCAAAAACAAAAACACAAAAAAGCAAAATAAATCTTTTAAAACATTTGTATTTTATACAAACAAAAAGTAGTGCAAATATTATTAAAGATAAAAAGATAATATATGGAATAGATAAATCAAAAATATATCTTGCAAAAACAAGTGCAAGCATAAAAGATATTGCACAAAAGAAAATTATTCTAAAATTTATCTTTTTCATTAGTATATATTTTCATTATAAACACAATGTAAAAAAATTCCAACTTCTTTAAATAAAAACATTTTTGTTAATGCTTGCAAAATTAATAAAAATTTGGTACACTATGTGCGTTAAAAATATGGCCTTATGGTCAAGCGGTTAAGACGTCACCCTCTCAAGG
>CALDLU010000081.1:0-3019 GCA_937915245.1 uncultured Clostridia bacterium
ATTGTCAATACCCCTTGCGAAAATAACTGTTATAGACACAAGATATTTTTAAATAATCTTGTTTCCCATATGGCAGATATGTTGAAAAAGAAACAACAAATAATAAACATACTTTCAGAAAGGTCAACAAAAGAAAAAGTGCTTTTGCTGTTAAAATCTTTGGAAAAAGAACAAAACACAAAATATATACAGTTACCTTATTCCAGACAAGAAATGGCAGACTTTTTGGCAGTTGATAGAAGTGCATTATCTTTAACACTTTCCAAGATGAAAAAAGATAAATTAATTGACTTTGATAAAAATAAATTTGTTTTGTTGTAAAGACTTTATATTCCCCAAATTTATTTGGTTAATAACAAATTATTTGCTTAATTTTTTATCAATTACAGTTGAATTGCACACATTACATCTGCAAAAATAATTAAAGCAAAATATATAACATATAATGATGAATATACAAAATATTGCCATTTATGTTTTGGTATGAATAAACCAATAAGAAATGATGATAAGAAATATGCGATAACTTCCATAACACACATAATGATAAAATCGAAAATTTTCCAAAAAACTTCTATTGTCGAATTTATAGTATACACCAAATTAACAATAAATAAAGCAACAAAAATTGCAACTCCAATTGTTAAAGCAAATTTGAAATACAAAGAAGAATGATTATTTCTTATCTCCATGGAATTGGCATTTGAAATAAGATTTTCACAAATTTTAATTTCTTCACATATATGATTCAAATCATCTTTTGTACTATACCTTTTCAAATTCGTTAAATATTGTTTAACTTTACTTAAATTATCAATTGATAATTCCTTAAGGTTATTAGTATAGCATTTTATCATACCCAACCAAGAGTAAGGATTTGTATAACACAATTTGTTCGCATTTTCAAAATTTTCTTTTGCTGTACTAAAATCATTGTTTGTTAAACTTACATTACCATTTGTTAAATATTGACTTATTTGTAAATCATTTTTATCATCTCGGAATTCGGAACCACAACTAATGCAAACAAAAATTCCATTTGCATTTTGTTTTAATTTTGAACCACAGTTAGTGCATTTTAAATTTTCCATTCAGATTTTTCCTTTTGGTTATTATAAAATATATTTCTACTTTTTTCAATATATTTTAAATATTTCATTTATTAATGATTTATTTATATTTGAAGTTAAAACATATTTACAGCATAAAAAAAGACAAACAAATTTGTTCATCTTTTAAAATTTTTGATTTTAGCCAACATAATTATACTTAATTACCAAATCTGTTTGACAATGATAATTCCAATTCGAATCTTTATCAATTGCATTCCATTGTTCTTGAGAACCTGTATAATTAATCGTTTTTAGATTTTTACAATATGAAATTATGCCAAATTCAATTTCTGTTACACTGCTTGGAATTGTGAGTCTAGACAAATTCGCACAATTACCGAATGCCGTATTTCCAATATATTTTAATCCTTCTGGTAACTCAATATTCGTAAGTTGCTCACAACTTTGAAATGCACGAAAATCAATAATTTCCACTCCATTTGGTATAACAACACTATTAAGTTTTGTACAATCTTCAAATGCAGCTTCTTCTATGCTTTTTACCCCATTAGGTATAGTAATTTTTGTAATATTGGTTCGTGCAAATGTATATTTCCCTATTTTATTTATATTTGATAACACAATTTCCCCGCCTACAGGATTACTCCCAAGGTACAAAATTGCAGACTCGGAATCTTCCATAGGATTGCTTTGAAATAAACCAAAATCTATATTTACCCATGCGTTCAAATCTTCAATTATTACTTTTTGTATATTTGTTGTTTTTGAAAATGAATCTGAACCAATTCTCTTAATGCTAGATGGAATAAATATTGATGTGATATTCTCACACAATGCAAATCCATCAACATGCCTATCAGACAAATCAGATGCTGTACCGCTTTCAATTTCAGTTACTGGTAATCCGTTATATGTTGATGGAATGACAACATCTCCAGAGATTTCATCACTCAATGCCGAAACAGACAACTCTGTATTGTCATTAATAGGCGTATATTTTAATTTATTTGTTTCATCAATAATTTGATTAATAAACTTTAAAGTCACAGTAGCGCGAACACCAGTTACATTTTCAGTCGCTATTCCAAAACATAAATCTTGCTCTATTTTTGTTATATTAATGCTTGAGATAAAAATATCTGTGTTTGCACTAATTCCTGTCGCAATTGCCAACGGGCTATCGTCTTTGCCCAGTTTTTGATCTATAACCCCTATTCCAAAAACAACTTGATCCGTTTTTACCGTAATTAGCAATGCATTGTAATTGTCCAAATCAACATCTGTAAGGAATATATTATACAACCAAGTAGTACAACCCCAAACATTCTTAGGATTTTCAAAATCTGCAGTTACACTAAAAGTATGGTTTGACCCATAAAAATCTGTGGTTGATATAACTGGTGTCTCATTAACTGTTTCAACTCTAAATGTTGCTGCTTGTGGTTCATATTTGCCTACACCAATTTTGACAGTATAATCAAAGTAAACATCGCTTACTCCAAGGGTTATATCGTCAAGCATAAATGCCATTACTATTTTTTGTTTATTGAATTTTGAAAGGCTTGTTATTGGGTCTGTTTTTACAAATGTTGTATTTACATTTTCTCCTAATGTTCCTATTATGCTTGCACTTATTATAGTATCGCCATTGTTTGTTATTGAAATTACAACAAAATATGTCCTTTGGTTTGTTGTGTTATATGCAATCTTTATTCCACCTTCGGTATTCCCATCCATTTTTGTTGTGTTGCTATAACTTTCACTTTCTGCACCTGTTGTTGTAAAGTCATATTTGTATTCTGTTTGTATTGCATTCTCAACAGTGTCATTTGTTAAAAACTTTTCAGCTTCTGTTTTCAATTTTGTTGAGTCATTAAAACTGCTTGTATAAACATCTGTTTCCACTTTTGCAAAAACATCGTTTACTTCATAACTTATACTACCAC
>CALDLU010000082.1:0-4618 GCA_937915245.1 uncultured Clostridia bacterium
ATATCATAAACAGCAATAGATTTTTGACCAAGGACTTTCTTTTTTAAATCAAAAAACTTGTGAAACACAGGTAAATTTGCATTTACACTTTTAATTAATGTGTCATAAACAGATTTATTAACATCTTCTGCATACAAACTTGCATCAAGAGATGAATCAAAATGTCTTACTTTACTATAAAAATGGTCAGATTTAACATTTCCCATATATATTGCCGTTATAGTATTATTTAGTTTGCCATATGCCCCATTCATATTTTGATAAGCACTTTTTCTTAATGCTCTATCTTGAGATATTGAATATTTTGCGTAATTTGAGTTGTTAAGTTCATATTTATTTCCATTACTATCAACAACATCATCAAATTTTATATCAGCAGTATCAATCTTATCAAAAATATCAGAGAAATCACCAGCAAACTCACTTGTAGCTGATAATAATTTTTCTTCTGCTTTTGACAACATATGTTTACGATTTTTGATTATATCTTTAAACATTAAATCATAATCTTTAAATTTTGGGTCAGCGATAATTGAATTTATGAAATCGTCATCTAACAAATTAAGTTCACTTGATATAAATGAACAATCTTCAGAAATTTCTGTTGAAAGTTTTTCTACCTTGTTTAATAAATTTAGGTATTTACTATCTTTTGAATTTTCTTTTACTTTTAAACTGCTATAAACAGCAAGTAACCCTAGTTTTTCGCCCAAAATTTTGTCTTCTTGCAAGCAATTATAGATATTTTCTTTAGTTTTTAGATTATTTTCATATTTTAGAATTGATTTATAATTATCCTTAACATAATTATATACATTTTCCCATTCGTTTAAATCTTTAATATAATCTGTTAAATCCCATTTATATTTTTCCTCAATTTCTTCTCTTTTTTTCATAATATCTCCCAATATTTATTGTTTATTTCAATTTATTTATTGAATTTTTAAATAAACTCCAAGGCTTTTGTTGTGGTGGGCAAACAGTAAAGTGCATTGCTTGTTTTGTTACTGGATGAACAAAATCAAGTTTATAAGCCCATAATGCAAGATTTGATTTTTCACCAACATACCCATATTTAGTATCACCAAAAAGTGGAGTTTTTATATTAGACATTTGAACTCGAATTTGATGACTTCTTCCTGTTTTTAATAAAACTTCAACCAAAGAGTATTTATTTTCATAAATATCAACAATATTATAATCAAGTTCTGCTTTCTTGGCACCAACTTCTGTTTGTGGCACAATTTTTACAATATTTGTTTTTTCATCTTTTTTAAGATAATCAATTAGTGTTGAATTTTTTAATTTTGGTGAACCACATACAACACACAAGTATTTCTTTTGAAAATCTTTTGTTTTTATTTGTTCACAAAGTCTTTTTGCCGATTTTGATGTTTTTGCAAAAACCATAATTCCGCCTGTTGGTCTGTCTAATCTATGAACAAGTCCAACATATGCGTTTCCTGGTTTATTATATTTTTCCTTTATATATTGTTTTATCATTGTAAGCATATCCAAATCACCACTTTCATCACTTTGACTTGGAATGTTTTGTGGTTTTATTACAACAATAATATGATTATCTTCATACAAAACATCTACCATTTTTTAACTCCACTTGCACCACAAGGCAAAATAAGGTTGTCTTTGCATTTTATTCCTACTTCATATGCATCAATGTTTCCTTCACCAAAACACAATTGCAAAATATTGCGAAGAACTAATGGTTGAAGTCCTGTTGTATATGAGTTAATAAGTACAAACAAAGGATTATCAGATAAAACTTGTTTTGTTAATTTTACAAAATCAAATAAATTTTCTTCTATTTTCCACATTTCGCCACTTGGACCTCTGCCATAACTTGGTGGGTCCATAATAATAGCATCGTACTTATTACCACGCCTAATTTCTCTTTCGACAAATTTTTTACAATCATCAACAATATAGCGAACTGGTTTGTCTTCTAACCCACTTAATTTTAGGTTTTGTTTACATCTATCAACCATATTTTTGCTTGCATCAACATGAGTTACAACAGCCCCCGCTGATGTGCAAGCAACAGTTGCTCCACCTGTGTATGCAAAAAGATTAAGAACTTTGATTGGTCTGTTGGCATTTTTTATTAAATCAATCATCATTGCCCAGTTTGTTGCTTGTTCTGGGAATAGCCCTGTATGCTTAAATCCCATTGGTTTTATTAAAAATGTTAAATTACGCCAAGAAACAGTCCATTCATTAGCCATTTTGCGTAAATATTCCCATTCTCCACCACCTGTTGATGACCTGTGATAGTGTGCATGAAGTTCTTTTATTCTTAAATTTTTACCATTATCCCAAATTACTTGTGGGTCTGGACGAAGAAGATAATAATCTTTCCATCTCTCCAATTTTTCGCCTTTTGAAGTGCTTAAAACTTCATAATCTTTCCATTCTTCGTTTAATTTCATTAAAATTTCCTTTCAAAATAAAAGAGAGAATCATCTTCTTTTATCTTTTTAAAATTATTTTTTTCTAAAACTCTTTTTGATGCAATATTTGTTTTTAAACAATTTGCTTTTACACATTTTATGCCATTATCTTTTGCATATTTGCACATAAGTTCAACTGCACTTGTTGCATAGCCACGATTTTGGTATCTTTTGCCTATTCCATAGCCTATTTCAACTGCACCATTACTTGGACAACCTTTAAAATCTATTGTGCCTATAATATTTTTATTGAGCAAAGAAACTATAAGCCAACTTGTGTTATACACCCAATTTTGTGGGTCTTTTTCTTGCATTTTTAATTGATAATCAAGCACACATTCTATCTCTTTTATATCTTCGCCATCATATTCAAGGTTTATATACTTTTCAAACCCAGATATATCTTCTTTAAAAAATTTAAGTTCTTCGGTGGTTAATGGAAAAATTAGCACTTCACTTCCGTCAAATTCACTAATTTCTCCATCATTTTTCATATATAACATATTATGCCTTTACCTTAACAGTAACAGTTTCTCCACCAACTGTAATTTCATTTGTAAAGTCAGGATTTTCTACTTTACCAAATTCTTTTACAAGTGCTTCACTTACTATTTTATCTTTGTATTTATTTAATACTTTGTTTATTGTTTCATCATTTGAGTCAATTTCAAGACAAATTCTTTGTTCAATAAGATATCCACTTTGTTTTCTTATAACTTGAACTGCTCTTATTAATTCTCTTGACAAACCTTCTAGCATTAAGTTTTCATCAAGTGTAATATCAAGAACAACAGTTATATTATTTTCGGTTGATATTACATAGTCTTTTTTGGCTTTATAGCAAAGTACAAATAAATCTTTTGATAAATTATCATAACCACAAATACTAACTGCACCTTGATTATACATATCAACAAGTTTTTCCATTTCATCTTCGCTTAATTCAAGCAAAGTATTTCTTACTTTTTGAACATCTCCTTTAAGAACTTTTCCTGCTTCTTTAAAGTTTACTTGAAGATAAGCATCATTAAATCTTGAATTATCATGTTCAAAGATAATTTCTTTTATATTCAATTCATCTTTGATTACTGATTGATAGTCAAACACTGCTTGTCTTGTTCTTTCATCAACATTTAGATACATTGTTTTTAATGGTTGTTTTATCTTTAATTGATTTTCATTTCTTAATTTTTGACCAACTGCAATAATTTCTCTTGCTACATTTGTTTTAAAGATAAGGTCGTTATCTTCAACAACGCATGCTGTTCCATCTGGGAATCCACCCATCATTATTGAAAGTTCTGCATTTGGCTCAATTTCTCTTACCATATGTTGCCAAATATATTCACACATAAATGGTGTTATTGGTGCCATAATTTGAGTTACAGTTTTTAACGCATAGTAAAGTGAATAGTACGCATTAAGTTTATCTTCTGCTTCTTCACTTTTCCAGAATCTTCTTCTATTTGTTCTTATATACCAATTTGTTAAGTCATCAATATAACTTTCAAAATCTTTTATTATCATAAAATATTGGTTATTTTCATAATTATCTTTTGCTCTTTTTGCAAATTCATTTGTCGATAATATTAACCATTTATCTGTTATATCCAAATTTTTTGGTGTGTAACCTGCAATTTTTGGATTATCAAGACAAGCATAAGTATTAAAGAATACATAAGCGTTCCATAAGCCTAAGAATTTTCTTCTTACTTCATCACAAATTCCATATCCAAAACGAGTGTCATTTTGCATATTATTAGCCGCAAAAATATATCTTAATACATCTGCACCATATTTTTCAACAACAACATTAAAATCAATATTGTTTGGACCACTCTTACTAAATTTTGAGCCATCTTCTGCAACAAGCATTGCAAAACCAATTACCTTTTTGTATGGTGCTTTATTTTCAAGTGCAACACTCATAAAAAGTAATGAATAGAACCAAAGTCTTATTTGTTCTTTCATTTCGATTACACAATCAACTGGGAAATTCTTTTTCCAATATTCTTTATCTGTAAAGTATTTTTTTGTTGAAAATGGTGTTATACCTGCATCAAGCCAGCAATCTCCAACTTCTGGTACTCTTTTTCCCTTGTGTCCACAATGTGGGCAAGTGATTTCAATTTTATCAATATATGGTCTAT
>CALDLU010000083.1:0-4888 GCA_937915245.1 uncultured Clostridia bacterium
CTATCTTTGAAATTGATTTCTGTTAAACTATATGTTGATGTGTTAAATAATCTAAATTCACCTTCCATGCCAAATACAAAATAAAGATTAATATTTACACCTAATTCATCTTTTGAATATATAAAAATTGAATTATTGCTTACATATAACATTGTTTCTTCAGAAAAATATTTCGCCAGTTCTTTTATTAACTCATTTTTAAATGATAACATTGTATATTTATCATTTGTTAAAGTTTGATTTTCAGTTTGGTTCTTATTTTTTTTATTCTTTTTTGGTTTCTTTTTTGAAGAATTTTTCCAGGCATTAGAAAAGCTTTTTAATGTTTTTTTAAAAGCATTCTTATTTGTGTTAAATGAATATAATTCAAGACTTGGTGATTTTATTTCAACAAAAATATCCAATGTTGAATCTTGACCTTCAGCAAAATTTTTACATTCATTTACAATTTCAAATCTATAATCATTTATTATTGGTTTTTTATTTGTAATAGATTGGAATGATTTATCCAACGAGTTACAAATATAATCATATGCAACTGACATATATTGTGGGTCAAGTTGCTCTGAAAGTGAAACGATTAAGTTTTTGTCAAAAATCTTTTTTTTCATATTTTTATTATACCATATTCCCCACTTATTTCTCAATTAAATTTTTTTGATTATTCAAATTATTCGTAAAATACTTGATAAAAGCAATAAAAGTTGCTAACATATATGTATTATGAGTGATTTTTTAAATGAAAGAAATAAAAAATGTGTTAATGGAATAAGCAAAAATTTAGAAAACTTGCCTGACTATTGCTTAGATTATATTTTGTCAATGGAAAATAACACATCATTTTTAACAAGATTAAATTACAGTCAAGATTTGGCAATCTTTTTTGATTATTTGGCAAAAAATAAGTTTAACAAACAGGTATCAAATATTACATATGATGACTTAAATAGCTTAAAATCTCGAGATTTAGAAATGTTTTTAAGTTATGTTGGACTATATGAAATTAATGGGAAACAATATGTTAATGGAGAAAAAGGAAAAGCAAGAAAACTTGCTTCAATTCGTAGTTTCTTTAAGTACTTGTTTAAAAATGACAAAATACAAAGTGATGTTGCATTAAAAATTTCAACTCCAAAAATTCATTCAAAACCTATAATTAGACTTGAAGTTGATGAAGTTTGTAAGTTAATTAATGAAGCAGAAAATCCTCAATCTCTTACAAATAGACAAAAAGCGTTTAATAAACATACTTCACTTAGAGATGTTGCAATTCTTTCTTTGTTTTTGGGTACAGGTATAAGAGTTAGTGAATTAGTTGGTATTAATGTTAAAGATGTAGATTTTGAAAACAACTGTTTTAAAGTAACAAGAAAAGGTGGAAATCAAGTTATTTTATATTTTTCAGATGAAGTTCGTTCTGCCCTACTTAATTGGTTAGATTTAAGAGATGTAATAATGGAAAACTCAGATGAACAAGCACTTTTTGTTTCCTTACAAAAGAAACGAATGTGTGTAAGAGCTGTGGAAAAATTGGTAAAAAAATACAGTCAAATTGCTTCACCTTTAAAGAAAATTTCACCACATAAGCTTCGTAGTACATATGGTACAAATTTATACAGAGAAACTGGCGATATATATGTTGTTGCCGAAGTCCTTGGACATAAAGATGTTAATACCACGAAAAAGCATTATGCTGCAATGAGTGAAGACATAAGACGAAGTGTTGCTAACAAAGTTAAGTTAAGAGATTAAAATAGAACATTTGTTTGACTTTTGTATTACATTATGATATATTTTATATTGTAAAAAGGATAATTTTAATGAAAAAGTCTGAACAGAAACTTATGGAAGTATTATCATTCCTTAATTCATATATAAATGATAAAGGTTTTTGCCCATCTTATAGAGAAATAGCTAGTGGTGTTAATTTAAAATCAACAAACTCAGTAAAGGCATATCTTGATATTTTGGAAGAAAGAAATTTTATCAAAAGGCAACCAACAAAGAATAGAACAATTGAAATAATTGGGAAGCAAAAAGATGAAACAATAGAGTTACCAATAGTTGGTCAAGTTGCTGCAGGTGCACCAATACTTGCCGAACAAAATATTGAAGATACAATAACAATTTCTAGTTCATTCTTTGGACTATCCCCTAGTTCAAATCATAAATTGTTTGTCTTGAAAGTTAAGGGCGACAGTATGATTGAAATGGGAATTAATAATGGAGATTTTGTTGTTGCATCAACTCAAAACACAGCTCAAAATGGAGATGTTGTTGTTGCAATGATTGATGGAAATGCGACTGTTAAAACATTTTATCGTGAGCCAAAATTCATAAGACTTCAACCAGCTAATAATGCTTATAAACCAATTTATTCAAACGATTTACAAATACTTGGAAAAGTTGTTGGAGTAATGCGTAGATTATAATAAAAAACTGATAAGAAAGATAAAAGTTCTTATCAGTTTTTTTATTAAAATTTTTCTTCAATTACTCCACCACCAAGGCAATATGTATCATCATAAAATACAACCCATTGACCTTCGGTAATTGCTTTTTGTTTTTCATAAAATGTTACAATAATTCGATTATCTTCAATTTTTACATGGACTTTTTGGTCTGGTTGTCTATATCTAAATTTTGCATAGCAGTCAAATTCTTTCTTTTCTGGTTCTTTTGGTATCCAATTAACTTTATAAGTAACAAGTCCATTAGAATACAAACAATCTTCAAGTCCACAACAAACATATAACACATTTTTATCTAAATCTTTTTTAACTACAAACCAGCGTTGACTTTTTTCACCTTGACTACCAATTCCAAGTCCCCTGCGTTGTCCAATGGTGTAATACATAAGACCATCGTGTGTACCAACGACTTTACCTGTATCAATATCAATTATATTGCCTGGTTTATTAGGTAGATATTGTTTTAAAAATTCTTTAAAATTGCGTTCACCAATAAAGCAAATGCCGGTGCTATCTTTTTTATGTGCAGTTGATAAATCATATTTTTCTGCAAGTTTTCTTAAATCAGGTTTAATCATATCACCTATAGGAAACATAGTATCTTTTAATTGATTTTGTGATAACTGATTTAAGAAATATGTTTGGTCTTTATTTGTATCAACAGCTTTTTTTAAGTAAACAAAACCATTTTTATGTTCAACTTGTGCATAGTGCCCTGTTGCAATATAATCTGCACCAAGTTGTTTTGCATATTCCAAAAATGGTCCAAATTTAATTTCCCTATTGCATAAAACATCTGGGTTTGGAGTTCTGCCTTTTTTATATTCGTCAAGAAAATACGAAAAAACTCTATCCATATATTCTTTACTAAAATTTACAGAATAATATGGTATATCTAATTTCGTACAAACCTTTTTTACATCTTCAAAGTCTTGTTCACTCGTGCAATGTCCAGTATCGGTTGATTCTTCCCAGTTTTTCATAAATAACCCGATAACATTGTATCCTTGTTTTTTTAGTTTAAGTGCGACAATACTGCTATCAACACCACCACTCATTCCAACAACAACTGTTTCTTTTTTCTTCATTTTGTATCCTTATTTTTAAATATTTTTTAATGATTTTATAACATAGTTTAATTCTTTTTTTGTTGTAAATCTGCTTAAAGAAAACCTAATTGTTTTATCTGCATATTCATTAAGTCCCATTGCTTGTAACACATAACTAGGCAAACTACTACCTGCAGTACAAGCCGACCCACGAGAAACACAAATTCCCATTTGGTCTAATTTCATAAGCAAAATATTTGCATCTTTATTTTTAAAACTTACACTGACAATATTTGGAACAATACTATTTTCATTTCCATTTATTATAATTTCATCATTAAAATTATTTTTTAATTCATTGACGAAATACTCTTTTAAATTAAAAATCCTATTATAGTTTGCTTCCAAATTCTTATACGCAATTTCTGTTGCTTTACCAAATCCAACAATCGCAGGAGTGTTTGCAGTTCCTCCACGCTTACCAAATTCTTGGTTTCCACCAAAAATCAAATTATCAATTTTAATGCCATTTTTTATATACAAGAACCCCATTCCTTTTGGTCCATATATTTTATGTGCTGAAACACTCATTAAATCAATATTTAATGCTTTTACATCAATGTTAAGCATTCCAAAACCTTGAACTGCATCAGTGTGGAAAACAATATTATGCTTATGAGCTATTTCACTTATTTTTTTTATGTTCTGGATTGTTCCAACTTCGTTATTTACCATCATAGTTGAAATTAAAATAGTTTTTTCATTAATAAGAGATTCTAACTCATCAATATTAATGTTTCCTTTATTATCAACAGAAACATAATCAATTTTATAGCCCTTATTCTCAAGATAATTACAAGAATTTATAATTGAGTCATGTTCAATTTTTGTTGTTATTATATGATTACCTTTACTGTTATTTGCACTGGCTATGCCAAGAATTGCCCAAGAATTAGATTCACTTCCACAAGATGTAAAATATATTTCATTGGTGTTTGAGTTTATTGTTTTTGCAATAATATTTCTTGCATTTTCAACATACTTATTCGCATCTCGCCCCATACTATGAGAACTACTTTCGTTTGCGAAAATATTAGAAAAGAAAGGCATCATCGCCTTTTTTACTTCTGGTATAATTATTGTTGTGGCAGCATTATCTAAATAAATTTTTTTCAATTTTCTAACTTCCTAATATATGTTTTATCTAATAAATCTTGAATGGTAACTTTTGTTAAATAATCATAAATAAGTTTCATTAAAGTTTCCCAACAACCAATAGTTTCACAACTTGACATTCTTGGACACTTTTGTTGAACTTTCAAACAAGGAACAACTTCTGGCATATCTTTTGTTGCAGTTAATATATCA
>CALDLU010000084.1:0-4890 GCA_937915245.1 uncultured Clostridia bacterium
AAAAGAAAAGATGCATTTATGATATGCAACATTGTTGGAAATATATTTTTGACAAGTGGATACATAGTTTTGGGAGCATACACGGGAATGGTTGGAGCAATTTTAACTGTTTTTAGATGTGCAACATTTGCAGTTCTTGCAAAGAAAAATATAAACAGGGATTATATATTCTTAACATTATTAGAGTTGATTACAATATTTGGTTTTATTTACACTTGGGAAGGTGTGTATAGCATAATTATGCTTATTGCAAATATTATATTTACATATGCTTGTTGGCAAGATAACAGAACTGTTATGGTTTGGATTAATGTATACTATTCTTTGTCAATTTTAACCTATAATGCTCTTATTGGGAATATTTCGCCAATAATTATGGAAAGTGTGTATTCAACAATACTAATTGTATCATTCTTTATTGGACTAGCAAAAAAGAAGCAAACAAAAAGCGAATAAAATGGTTGACATAAAATCAAATATATATTTTAATATCTTATGTACATAAAATCATATGTACGCATATGAAAAAGGAGAAAACAAAAATGAATAAATACGAAGGTACAAAAACAGAACAAAACTTGAAAACTGCATTTGCAGGAGAAAGTCAAGCAAGAAATAAATATACATATTTTGCATCAGTTGCAAAAAAAGAAGGATATGAACAAATTGCAGATTTGTTTTTAAAAACTGCTGACAATGAAAAAGAACATGCCAAAATGTGGTTCAAAGAACTTGGTGAACTTGGCGATACTGCTCATAACCTTGAAGAAGCAGCAAATGGCGAAAACTATGAATGGACAGATATGTATGAAGGTTTTGCAAAAACTGCAGAAGAAGAAGGTTTTAAAGAACTTGCTTTTAAGTTTAGAGCAGTTGCAGAAATAGAAAAACATCACGAAGAAAGATATCGTGCACTTTTAAGAAATGTTGAAACAAAACAAGTTTTTGAAAAGAGTGAAGTAAAAGTTTGGGAGTGCAGAAACTGTGGGCACATTGTTGTTGGAACAAAAGCACCAAATGTTTGTCCTGTTTGCAACCACCCACAAAGTTATTTTGAAGTAAGGAAAGAAAACTATTAATATATTGGGTATTGCAAAAGTGTTAAAATTGTGTTATATTTACTATGAATATATTGGAGGTTAGTATGTATATGGAGATTGATGGTGGATTATATGCAATGAATGATATTAACTATATAGATTATGTTAAGTCTGATAACTGCTTAATTGTTATATTCAAAGTTGACCCAAGAAATCCAACAACTGCTATGCTTCAAGATGGTGAAGCAGATAGAATTTGGAGAACTTGTGCAAATGATAAAAGATTTTGTGTTGTTGGTGAAAAGTTATTTAACTTGAACAATGTCAATGATGTAAAATCAAGAGTAGGTTATTCAGTTGAATTTACAGATGGTAGGTCTTTAAATATCACAGAAAGTGAATATAATGCAATCAAAACAGCAAAGAAGAAATATGATTTTAACCAACAACTTTAATTATTGTTTGGAATTAACATATTAGACTTTCGACAAAACTAGATTTAATCTAGTTTTTTTTATTATGTATTTTTGTATGCCATTATATTATTCTTTTTTTGTGGAGATATTATGGAAACAAATAAAGATAGATTAAAAGAATATTTAGATAAGTTTTTGGACTTTGTAATAAAATACTCATACAAAGAAAAAATGCAAATGGATACAGAAAATTTGGCATATGAAAATGGTATTATTTCAAAGAAAAATTTTGAAAATCTAAAAATGTTGAGAAAAGATAACATTTTAATTTTAAACAGTTTGGTAACAAATTTAAATAAGGCATCAAAATTGACAGAATCAAATACAAAGTTTGAAAACCAAATTTGTGATTACATAAATAATATAATACAAATTGGATAATTGGCATTGTTGACATTTTGCATATCAAATGATATTCTCTTAATAGAATAATATAGGAGTGTGTATGCAAAGAAAACCAAAAATTGCACTTATTTATGATTTTGATAAAACTCTTTCTCCAAAAGATATGCAAGCTTATGGATATATAGACAAACTTGGTGTAAGCGAAAACAAGTTTTGGGATAAGTGTGAAGAGTTTTGCAAAAAGAATAAAGCCGATAGCATACTTGGTTATATGTATGTTATGGTAGATGAATACAAAAAGCAAAATATTAATTTAACAAAACAAACACTTGTTGATTGTGGCAAAAACATTGAATTATATAATGGAGTAAAAACTTGGTTCGATAGAATTAATGACTATGCCAAAAGTGTTGTCGTTAATGTTGAGCATTATATTGTTTCTTCTGGTATCAAAGAAATGATAGAAGGAACAGAAATTGCAAAATATTTTAAAGAGATTTATGCAGGTTATTTTGTTTATAATGAAAACAATCAACCAGTTTGGCCAGCAATTGCAATTAACTATACAAACAAAACTCAATACATATACAGAATTAACAAAGGCATTTTGAATGTAAATGATAATAGTGTTAATGACCATATGGACCACGATATAAGACCAATTCCAATGACAAATATGATTTATATTGGCGACAGTGCAACAGATATTCCTTGTATGCGTCTTATTATGAAAAGTGGTGGATATGCTATTGGAGTATACAAAGAAGGTGAAAAAAGCGAGCAGTATTTATCACATTTGATAAATGAAAACAGAATTAATTTTACTGCAAAAACTGATTATTCAAAAAATAGTGAGTTAGAAAAAATAATAAAGGAAATTATTTCGACAATAAAGCATAAAGATAATCTAAAACAACTCACAAGAAAGTGTAAAACAAAATAGTATAGACAAAAGTCTTTCGCAATGATATAATGATAAAAAAGGAGTTAGTATGAAACAAGTATATTTTTTCGTATTATCAATAATAACAACTGTGTTTGTTATAGGACTTGCTTTACTAAAAGTGAATGAGGTTGCTGGTGGGGCTTTATTTACAATTCCAACAGAATATCAAAAATATGTTGACTATGCAGTGCAATATGGAGCATTAACACTTCTTTGTTGCTACGCATTTGGTGGGCTTGCTGGAAAGGTTATCAAAATTGTTATAGGAATAGTTCTATTAATTGCAATTGCACTTTTCACTATTGCGATAGTTGCTCCTCAATGGATACAAGGTATGTTTGGTGGTGCAAAAGGCATTATATCAATATTCAAAATGTTAAATTAACAAAAAACATCAATCGTTTGATTGATGTTTTTTATTTGCAAAAGTGATGAATTTTTGTATATACTATAAGCATGGAAAATTTATTAATTATAGATGGGAACAGTTTGGCAAATCGTGCATTTTATGCTTTGCCACTTTTAACAAACAAAGATGGAGAATATTCTAATGCTGTATGTGGTTTTGCAAACATTTTAATAAAATTTATTGTTGAGCAAAAACCTGATTATATTGCAGTTGCTTTTGACCATTCAAAACATACTTTCAGAACAGATATGTATGCTGAATATAAAGGGACAAGAAAACCTTGCCCAGATGAATTAAGACCACAATTTGCATTATTAAAACAAATGCTTGCATGTATGAACATAAAAACATTTGAAGTTGATGGAATTGAAGCAGATGATATTATTGGAACGATTGCAAAACATTCTTCTTGCAATAATATTGTGCTATCTGGGGATAGAGATTTATTGCAATTAATTGATGCAAACACAAGTGTGTGGCTTACAAAAAAAGGTATCAGTGAAGTTGAAAAAGTTGATGAAAACAATATGCAATCATTGTTTGGATTTAATGCAAATCAAGTTGTTGATATGAAAGCACTTATGGGAGATTCTGCTGATAATATTCCAGGTGTTCCAGGAATTGGTGAAAAAAGAGCATTGGCACTTATTCAAGAATTTGGTTCGGTTAAAAATTTATATGAACATATTGATGATGTAAAAAGAAAATCAAAAGATAATTTAATCAATGGCAAAGATATGGCAAAATTGTCATATGTTCTTGCGACAATAAAAACTGATTGTGATATTGATGTTAATATAAATGACTTTAAATATGACTTTCCATTTGGGGAAGAAGTTAAAAACTTTTTTGAAAAATATGAATTTAAAAATTTATTAAAAAGAGAAGAAATATTTAAAAAAGAAATAGTTGAGCAAAAAAAGAATAAATTAAAAAAAATAATAGAAATAAAAGAAATAAATGAATTAAAAAATATATTAAATACACAAATAAATACATTTTCTTTTAATTTTTTAAATGATTATCATTTCTGTATAAATGACGGAGATGAGTACTTTATTTCAAGTCAAGAAAATTTATTTTCAAATATTAATTTTGATATTTTAATTAAAGAAATTTCACCAATATTAAACGATAATAAAATAAATAAAATAATATATGATTTAAAATCACATATGCATTTATCAAAAGAATTTCAACATATAAGTGGAGATATTTTTGATATTTGTATTGCTGAATATTTGTTAAGTGCAGGTCTTAGAATTGATGACAGAATAAGTGTTGGTAGTTTTTATGCAGAAAAACCAAAAATGATAAAAGAACTTGATGATAACGACTTAAATTTTATTTACAATGATATAGAAATTCCACTTGCAAAAGTTTTATTTGATATGGAAGAAAATGGGTTCAAGATTGATGAAGATATGCTAAACGATTTGGCAAAATTATACAGCAAAGAACTAGATGAAACAACAAGAAAAATTTATCAAGAAGCAGGACAAGAATTTAATATAAAATCTCCAAAACAAATTGCAGAAATATTATTCGACAAACTTGGGTTAAGTGATGAAGGTAACAAAAAACACAAAACAGATATTGATGTATTAACTTATCTTGCTCCAAGCCATGCCATTGTGCCACTTATTATTAGATTTAGAAAAATACAAAAATTAT
>CALDLU010000085.1:0-2099 GCA_937915245.1 uncultured Clostridia bacterium
AATTGACAAAACAAATGTCGCATTCTTGGAAAGTGAAGATTTTGAACCTTTAACTGTTGGTTCAATCAAAATGGGCGAAGGAACAATAGAATTTGATGTAAAACCAAGACAATCTTTGTTCTACAAAGTTCTTTCTCAAAAATGTGGTGTTGAAGTTAAAGATGACTATCATTTGATAAAATATATAAAAGACCTTGCATTTGCCAAAAAAGAATATGATTATCTTAAAGATGCTTTGGAACAAGTAAACGAAAACGGTTATGGCATTGTTGTTCCAAAACAAGATAATATGATACTTGAAAGCCCTGTTATAGTAAAACAAGGTGGCAGATTTGGTGTTAAAATCAAAGCAACAGCACCTTGCTTGCATATTATGAAAGTTGATGTAGAAACTGAAGTTAATCCATTGGTTGGAACAGAAGACCAGTCAAAAGATTTGGTAACATATTTGCAAAATGAGTTAGATACAAACCCAGAAGCAGTATGGCAAACCAATATGTTTGGGAAAACCCTTAATGATTTAGTAAAAGAAGGAATGACAAACAAAATTACATCAATGCCAGTTGAAGCACAACGAAAAATGCGTAAAACTCTTGGCAGAATTGTAAATGAAGGTAAGGGTGGAATAATTTGTATTTTATTATAAAATAGTGTATAATAAACTATGTAATGTAATATAAAAACAAGTTAAAAATTGTATTTTCTAACACAAATTTTATGAAATTGTAACATCACAGTTAGAATTGTTATCATTAATATTTGTGAGTAACTTATTAGATAATAAAAAAGAAAAACAAACTTAATTTTAAGTTTGTTTTTCTTTGCAAAAGTTGTCTTAATATGATATTATTGCGAAAAGATTAAAAGATAAAATCTTTTTGATTTTAGTTTTCTTGACTAGGTCAAACACTTTCGGTACAATTTTATATGTAGGAAATTTAGAATGGGAAAAATAGTAAATGAAGATATAACAATAGATTACAGAATAAAACAAGATGAATTGGAACAAAAAGATTACAGAAAAATTGCATACACACAAAGCAAAAAAATGTATATAAAAACTGTAATTAATACAACTGATTCAATTATTAAATCATTTATTCACAAGCACAAAGATTATGAGTTTATTATTCCACTTGCACCAATTCCTTGTCTTGTTCAAAATGGTGAAATATGCTTTGGAGAAGTAGGTTATGTTTATCCAATAAAAGTTAATAGCGAACACGGAATTCAAGCAAAGATAACTGATATAGCAATGATAAACATTGTAATTGATTATGATTGGTTTACATCAATAGTTGACAGATTAACAGTAAAACATGGAGTTTTAAAATATTTTAAATATACTGATGTATTAAAAAGTATGATTTCAACTTTTTACGAAATATTCAAAACAGATTTTGAATTAAAGGAAGATATGCTAGATTCAATAGCAGAAGATATTGCTTTTGAAATTATAAGGTCAAATACACAAGCATTTGATGAAGATAAATTTAAACCAAGAGTTTATCATAAAGGTTTGCAAGTTGTTTGTGATTATATAAATAATAATTATTCAGAACCAATGACCTTTGATAATTTAGCAAAGATGAGTGGAATGAGTAAATATTATTTCATATCAAGTTTTAAAGAGTTTACCGGACTTACACCTATGGAATATGTGATAAGATTTAGACTTTCAAAAGCAAAATTTTATTTGGAATTTTCTGATTATAAAATTCAAGATATTGCACAAAAAGTAGGGTTTAATAGCACAACAGCATTTACTCACACATTTACACGATATATAGGAGTTACTCCATCACAATATATAAAAACATTAAACAAAAGTGAAGACAAGTTAGGAACAATAAAACTTAATATAAAATAAAAAGATGCAAAACTGTGCATCTTTTTTTTAAATATAAATACAAACAAAAAAACACCCCAAGGGGTGTCTTTTTGGTGGGCTTGAAGAGATTCGAACTCCCGACCTTTGCCTTAGAAGGGCACTGCTCTATCCAACTGAGCTACAAACCCATATGGAGCGGGTGAAGGGAATCGGACCCTCGCAACCAGCTTGGAAGGCTGGGGCTCTACCACTGAGCTACACCCGCATT
>CALDLU010000086.1:0-4628 GCA_937915245.1 uncultured Clostridia bacterium
TGATTTAAAACTAGAGATATTGCAAGCATTGGAGGAAAAGAAAGATAAAAAATTAATAGAGCTAACTACAAGATTAGAAGAAGTTGCAAAAAACCGTAATGCTGATAATCTTGATGACGCAAGAAAAATATTAGCAAAGGCAAGGCAACTTCAAAGGTTGAGGTAACATGAAAAATAAATCTATAAAAAAGTTTTGGCAATGTATGCTTTGCGTAATTTGTATTATCCCAGCCATTTTATTAGCATCGGGTAGTTATAGAATACAAAAGCCCGGTGGTATGTCAACAATGGGCGTTATTATAGGACCAATTATCTTGCCAGATGATGATGTGATAAATGGTGGAACAGGAGGCTATACACCAGATTATAGTAGTTCAAATTTGAGTGCTGATACACCTTACGCTGATGGTGGACTTAGAGCCTACAAAACACTTGGAGTGTATAATCACAAAAGAGATAGTGGCTCTTGGAATGGCTTTGCTTATGCAAAATTTTGTCGTTATTTTAGGGTTAAAAGAGAAGATGGACGACCTATCTATGATGATAACGGAATACTAGATGTGAGTTGGGATAGGGCTTCTCTCAAAGATGAAGTGTTAAATTTCTCGTGTAGTTTTTACGCAATAGAAAGCACTTTGCCTAAAAAAAGTGGCGCTGGATTTATGTGGACTGACCAACAAGCAAAGTTTAAAAGTGGAATAAAATATAATTTCAGTATGGATACAGGTTCATCAACTATTGAGTGCAAAGAAGCAAGTATATCCACGCAACCAACAGATAAAACTCATACCCTTGTAACTGTTATTGATAAAAATGGTCAAATAGTAACAAGTGGTGCTACATGCCTTGCCATTTGGTTAACAGGCACTGGCCAATATGAAAATACCTTTTGGGGAAATACCGGTGGTGATACTTGGATTAACGAAAATCTAACTGGTTATATGAAATTATCAAACAGAGATTGGTCCAATAAACTAACAACAAATTATAAGGTTGGAACAGGAGCCTATAAAGGTCAAGTTGCATATTATTCGCCAAAAGAATTTGTGGCAATCGCAACAAATCTTAATAACTATGTAAAAATAGATGATATTCAGGCTACACCAAAATATGGAACTTCTATTGCTCCATATAAAGATGGTCATCACATAACTATCTCAAATGTTGGTAGAACAAAAGTTGATATTGAAAATGGTGGAGAAAATGACTATACAACATACTATTGTTTTATAGATGATAAGTTGCCAGATGTATCTTACACATATCATAATGTAAATGCACTCGATAATAGAAAGGCTGGGAATATCATTACACACTCTGATGGCTCAAAAAGCCAAAATATAATAGAGGGTGTGTTTAGGGACCAAGTTCAAGTCAACTATGGTTATGATGAAGATACTGAAAGTCCAGAACTTGCAACATACACTTACAATGGGGAAACTAAGCCACTTGCAAGTGGAACTTGGCTTGATAAGGAAGGTTCTTATGTTGTTACGATTAAAGACTTGGCAGGGAATGTAACAACAAGTAGATTTGTTATTGATAAATCTGCACCAAGCTATAACAAAGAAAGACTTGAAACAAATAAAAACTATAAAATCGCAAGATGGTATTTGGCTAATATTCCTAGTGGATACACAGGTTTTGGCTCATACTCATTTGCTCAATATGATGACGCTTTAAGTTTTGCTACTAAGCTTGAAGAACAAAATAAAGTAACAAAATTTACTTTAAATAATCTTGATGATTTCACAGAAACAAATCGTGTGGCAAGTGGTAATACAGTCAAATTAGGTGATTATTGGTTGTATAAGTCTTTAAATGATGAAAACCTTTATGTTTATTACTTTGATAGAAATTCATTACTACAAGCAATAACAAAGTATGCGAAGAAATTTATTTCTGAGCCACAAACTTGTAGGTTAAATTCTAGCATTTATCCGAATGATTATGGAAATAAGATAGACGATAGTGTGATTGAAAACTACATTGAAATAAATGGTATTAAAGGTTACATTGTAAATGATTTTACTTTTAAATATAAAGATGACAATGAAACCTATGCAATTTACTATGAGTATATGGGAGATGATACAGTAAATTGGAAGCAATTTGCGTATGGTGTTCCATTTAATAAACAGGTTACATCTCATGGGTTATATCAAATCAAAGAAGTGGATTATGTTGGACACGAAACAACTTATTATGTTTTTCTTGATGTTCAAGCACCATTACTTGATATAAAAGGAAAAATCTATGGCAAAGACAAAGAAATTACTCGAACAATCTCAAAAGCAGATATTCCAGCAAATAGTGAACTAATCTTTTACTATGAAGATTTTGAAATATTAAATGTTTTTGAAGATGATAGGTGGTGGGTGATGGAAGTCAAATGCCCAGACAATACAACTAAAAGATTTACTTATCTTGATGAAATGCCAGATTTTAGTGAACTTGGTTCTGGAATATTCCAAATCAATATTGCGGATAGAGTAGGAAATGCGTTCACTTTTAAGGTTGCTTTGCTTGGCAAGGCGCCAGAAGCAACATTTAAAACAATCAATGCAAACACTGGGCTTGAAATAAAAATTGACAAAGGCGAAAGCTATAACTCAATTCAAGATTTGAAAATTTATAGAAATGGAATTTGTCTTAATTCCGAACTTGGGTATGATGAATTTCCAAACATTGATACCAATGATTTGATTTTTATCAATCCAACAACATTAAAATATGTTTTCAATAAAGGTGGAATTTACACAGTTGAAATCACTGATAACTTTGGAAGAATACTCACTTATGAGTTCAAATTTGAAAAAGATTTGCCAACTGGAATACTTGTTGGAGTTACTCATAATGGTAAAACCAAAGACGTTGTAAAGTTTATTTACGATAGCAATAAATACTTTGTTATTGTAAGCAAAAACAATATAACATTCACACCAGATGGAACAACTGATAATAATTTAACAACCATTGTTTTCTTGCCAGAAGATGATAGTTTGATAAATTATAGTATCCAACTTATAGATAAGTCAGACACCGAAAACTATAATATTTACAATTTTACAATAAAAACAATTAAACCAAAACTAAATCTTTATAATGTTGAACCAAATGGAACAACTGGTAGCAATGTTTATGCCAACTGGGAGACAAATGATGATGAGGAGTATTCCGCTTGTTATACTCTTAATGGCATAACAAAAGAATATAAATCTGGACAAGTTTTGTCCAATGAAGGTGATTATTGGGTCACTCTTTCAGATGAAATAGGAAATCAAACAACAGTTAAATTTAGCATAGATAAATCTATTGATTTTGTAATAGCAGACGCACAAGGTAAACAATATAAAGTAGAAGAAATAAGATATATCAATTTTGATATTCGTTTAATTAACAAAGAAAATTTAAGCATTTCTATCACAAAAGAGACGCAAGATTTTGATTACGAATTTGGTTTAATGATTACTGATGAAGGAACTTATGTTGTAAGACTTTTTGATGAATATGGCAACAGTTACTTTTTCACTTTTGAAATTGATAAAACCCCACCAAAAGCAACTCTATATGGAGTAGAAGAATTTGGTAAAACAAGGGGTAGTGCTTGGATAACATCACAGGAATCTAACCTAACTTGTTGGTATGTAAAAGACAACTCAATTAGGGAAGAATACAGACTTGGAGATGAAATAACAGCACATGGAAAATATGTAGTTTATATTTCAGATAGAGCAAAGAATTATATTTCTTTTGAATTTGAAATTGACAAAGAAATTTCTTTCGATATAAACACTTATCATGGGGGAATTTCTAATGCCGGGGTTAGACTTATTGCTTATGAAAATTTGAAGATAATTATGTATAAAGATGGTAAACCATTTGATTATAAATTTGAACAAATTTTAAATGAAGATGGTGAATACTCGTTCACAATTACAGATGAATTAGGAAATAGGATAAGTTCATTCTTTACAATTATCACGAAGAAAAAACAAAATTTAAAACACTTACTGCAGAGTGGAATTGAAATCAAAAATGTAACTTTTAATGGTGAAGATTTTGAATTTGAAATAGTAGATAGAGAGTTCTACATCTATGATGAAGGAACCTATCACGTTGAAGTCATTGACACCAACTCAGGTAAAACTTACAGCTTTGAAATTACACTTGATACAACACCACCAACACTTGTCTTGGTTGGAGTGGAAAATGGTGGTTCAACCAAAAATAAAGTTGTAATGAAAGATGTATCAGAGAAACCTTGCGATTTAATTGTTACAGTTGATGGAGCAAATTTCGATTATAAACTTGGTGATGAAATTGAGAAATCTGGAAGATTTGTAGCCACCTTAATAGACGAAGCTGGAAATAAAACAGTCTATATTTTTGAAAGAGTTTATTCTCTTAATGGAGCAAGTGTGGCAGTGATTGCCGGACTTGGAGCATTGGTTGTATTACTAATAATCTTATTGATTAAATCACGACATCATTACTATGCAGACAAGGTTGAAGAAACCGTTACAGAAACCGTTGTTAATGACGATTTTGATGATGGTGAAGACATTGTAATTGATAGTGATAAAAGAACTGATGAAAGTGATGAAAATGGTGAGAATTGACAAATT
>CALDLU010000087.1:0-4262 GCA_937915245.1 uncultured Clostridia bacterium
ATAATTATTCAAATTATAGTCTTGATGTTATAATCAACTCCAATTTAAAAGGTGTATCACATAAGGACCTTTTACTTTCAGGTTTTGCTTGCAAATTCCAAAATTTGGATAATGTTGACCTTGCTGAATGGGTTAGATATAAAGATATTTTGACAGAAGAAGATTTAGATGCTGTAAGAAAGTTAGGTATAATTGTTCGTTTGGCATCAGCACTTGACAGGTCAAAGAGTGGAAATATTATTGATGTTAGTTGCGATATTTTAGGCGATTCAATAATAATGAAAACAATAGTAAAAGAAGATGCAACATTTGATATAAGACAAGGTATGAAAGTTGCAAATGACTTTAAGCGTGTATTAAAGAAAAGTTTGCAAATAATTTAACAAAAACTTTATATCAAAGTTTGTTAATTTGTTGGCATACTGGCATTTTTAATGATAAAAATTATAATTTAGAAAAACATCAAATAATTTGGTGTTTTTTCTTATCTAATTTGACAAACTTTTATGCTTTTGTTATGATGTAAAAGGAGAAAAAATGGCAGAAACAGTACTTGGAATTGATTTTGGTTGTTCAAATATCACAATTCAAAATGAAAATGGACTATTGTTAAAACAACCAAATGTTATGGCAGTAAAAAAGATTGGAGATGAAGTTGAATTTATCACAGCAGGTGAAAGAGCAAAAACAATGCTTGGTAAGGCAACAGACAATGTTTATGTATTCTATCCAGTCAGTGCTGGCGAAATTGTAAGCGTAAACTATGCAGAGTTGGAATTAAAAAAGATTTTTAGTTCACTTGGACTAAAATTTGGCTTTTTTTCACGCCTAAAAGTTATAACTCCAATACCTTCTGGAATTACCAGTGAAGAACAAGTAAAATATATAAAATTGTTTAAGGGCATTGGTGCAAAAGAAGTTGTATGTATTCCAAAACTCTTTTTAACTGCTCTTGGAGAAAATATTAATATTGGTGCCAATAGTGCCAAACTTATAGTTGATATTGGTGGTGGGAATGTTGAATGTGGCGTTATAAATCTCAACACACTCATTTGTTCATCAAGTTTAGGCATAGGTGGAAGAACATTAGATTTAACAATAATTGATTATATCAAGCATAAGTATCAAACAATAATTGGTGAAAACACAGCACAGTCATTAAAGGAACAAATATTCAGTTTATATGCCACAGACACAGCAAAAATGGAAGTTAATGGTGTAAGTAGCATAGATAATTCACCAGTAACTATCACTGTTTATGCAAAAGATATATTTGATGCAACACATTCATTCTATGATGAAATTATAAAAATTATAAGAACAACAATAAGTTCATTAAGCCCAGAAATATCAAGCGATGTTGTAAGAAATGGCATATATGTTTGTGGTGGACTTTCAAAAGTTCCAGGACTTGACAAATACTTTAAGCAAAAACTAGGTATAAATGTGTTTATATCTTATGAGTCAGAAAATTCAAACATAAAAGGAATGTCAACACTTTTATCTCATAGCGATATTTTGGATAATATTTTAAAAAACTTGTAAAACAAAAAATTAGCAACAAAGGGACATAATTTAACAAAATGTCCCTTTGTTTTTTTATGTGAAAATAATAAACTTTTTTTAGAGGTCAAAATGGCAAGGAAAATTGTTTTTACAAGTGGAAAGGGTGGAGTTGGAAAGACAACTGTATGTGCAAATTTGGGTGCAACTCTTTCTAATCTTGGTTTTAGAGTTGTAATACTTGATGTTGATATTGGACTTAATAACCTTGATGTCGTTATGGGGGTAGAGTCAAAAGTTGTTTTTGATTTGATAGATGTAATTGAAGGTAGATGTAGAGCAACACAAGCATTAGTACAAGATAGAAATTTTGAAAATCTTTATATCTTGCCATCCTCTCACTCCTATCGTGGTGAAGAAATTTCGGCAAATGACATCAAAAATGTTGTTCAAAGTTTGGAGTTTAGTTTTGATTATATATTTATAGATTGCCCAGCAGGTGTAGAACAAGGGTTCAAAAGAGCAGTATCTTGTGCAAATGAAGCAGTTGTAGTGGTAACTCCACATATATCAAGCATAAGAGATGCAGATAAAGTGTTGTCAATTCTTTCTTCATATAACTTAAATGAAAAATATTTGGTAGTCAACCGAGTTCGTGGTGATTTAATGATGAACGGTGAAATGATTGATGTTGATGAAATTATAAAGTTTTTGCATATACCAATTCTTGGAGTAATTCCAGAAGATGACGATATAACAGCACTATCAAGCATTGGTGCGTTAGGTGGTAGTAATTCAAACAGAGCATGGGTACTTCTTGCTGAAAATTTGCATAATGGAACAAAAAAAGTGTACGATTGTACACAAAAATATAGGGGATTTTTCGGTAGTATAAGAAGAAATATAAAAAGGAGAATGTAATGAAATTTTCAATAGCCCAGATAGGTGAGAACAGGTTAAAAAAAGTGCTTGTTCAAGATAAAGAACAAAACCCAGAAAAACTTAAAGATGTGCTAAAATCAGATATACAAAATGTAGCAGTGTGCTATATGGACGATGTATCAACAAGTGTTGATGTTTTACCAACTGATGATGGCGTTACTTTTAATGTTACGATAAGATGTAAAAGAGTTAAAAGTATTGGCGTTTTGGCATAAAATACGACATATTTCGCATATGCTTTTATATGGAAAACTTTGGCAAAAATATTGAAATTGTAAAAATGCAAAAAGTAGAAAACATAACATTAAAACATAAAATAAACGGATTAGTGTTTTTTGATGCAGTGTTTTATATGAGTCTTTTTACACTTTCAATTTTTTGCTTTTATGAAATATTGAATAGTGCAGGGGTGGTGTAATGAAGAAATTTAAGTTGCACCCACTTTTTATTTTGTACATAGTTTTTTTACTCATATTTGGACATTACGAAAGTTTACTTGTATATTTGCTTGTTGTCATTTTGCATGAACTAGCTCATAGTTTTGTTGCACAAAAATTAGGTTACAAACTTGATAAAATGGTGCTAATGCCGTATGGAGTTTGTCTAAATTACAAGGTCAATAACTTTTGTGATAATGATGAAATTTTAATTGCAATGGCAGGTCCAATGCTAAATGCAATTCTTGCAATTTGTACTATTGCAAGTTGGTGGATTTTTCCTAGTATTATGCCAATTTCTTATCTGTTTTGCCTTTCAAATGTTGTAATGTTTTTGTATAATTTGTTACCTTGTTATCCACTTGATGGTGGAAGAATATTGAGTGCAATTCTCTCAAAAAAATATGATAAAAAATGGTCAATAAAATTATGTTTATTTTTTAATATTTGTTTCTCTTTTATTTTGATTTTAACATTCATAATTGGTCTATTTTTTAAAGTAATTAACACAAATTTAATAATAATTTCAATATTTTTAATTATGGGAATAATTGAACCAAATAAATATTCATCATACAGTTTTTTATCATACAAAATAATTGATGAATACTGTATAAATAAAGAGAAACCAGTAAAATTTACTTTAATAAATTCAAATATAAAAATATATAAATTAATTGCAAAATTAAATAAAAATAAATTCAATATTTTTTATGTTATGATGCCAAATGGAAAAATAAAAACAATAAGTGAAATTATAATAAAAAAATTTGCAATAAAGTATAATGCAAGCATAAGTTTGTGTGAAATTCCTGAAATGTATTTATAAAAAATTATTGCACAAAATACACTTATGAAACAAACATTAAAATATATTTATGAAAGACTTTTTGAAGATTTAAAATATGCCGAAACAAAACATAGTATAACAATGACAATCGCATCAGCAGTTATTGCGTTTGCAAGTACTTTTTTTAGCAATAACTATGTGTTAAATATTTTGTCAAGTGCTTGCATTTTGCTTGCACTTATTTCAATAATTTATAGTTTCATTGCATTACTATCAAGAAATGTACATGTATCTCACAAAGAAAAAGTTGTAAATAAAAATAACTTGATGCTATACAAAACGATAAAAGAATATAGCGACATAAGTTATTGTAAAAAATTGAAGGTTAGTTACAAACTACCAAAAGACTATAAAATTGATGAAATGGATTTGGACCTTGCCAGACAAGTTATCTCAACTGCAAAACTTGTTAATTTAAAATTTTCATATTTTAACTTTTCACTTGTGTTTTTGTTTTTGAGTATTCTTTGTGGTATTGTCGTTGTTTGCATTAGGGGAAATATTTTATGATAGAAGACCTAAGATTTTGG
>CALDLU010000088.1:0-1874 GCA_937915245.1 uncultured Clostridia bacterium
TAATCTAATTTTTAATGCCATTTTATCTTTCTCCTTTTTGTATATTATATATTTTAATTGCTTATGCAATTTGATATATCAAACTTAAAACATTCTACCGAACATACCTTTTTTGTTCTTCATTTGTTTCATCATTTCTTTTGATTGCTCGAATTGTTTTATAAGCATATTCACATCTTGAATTGATGTTCCACTGCCCTTTGCAATTCTTTGTCTTTGACTTGATTTTATTATTTCTGGGTGTATTCTTTCTTTTTTTGTCATACTTTGAATAATTGCTTTATTGCGTTTTAGTGCATTTTCATCAACTTGCACATTTCCAACTTTGCTTCTAAGTCCTGGAATCATTGAAATAAGGTCATTTATGTTACCCATTTTGTTAAGTTTTTCAAGTTGAGATAGGTAATCTTCAAAAGTAAATGAATTTTCACGGAATGACTTTTCCATTTTCTTCATTTCTTCTTCAGTTACTGCTTCCTGTGCTTTTTCAATTAAACTTAACACATCACCCATTCCAAGTATTCTTGATGCAATTCTGTCTGGATAAAATGGTTCAATGTCTCCAATTTTTTCTCCAACACCACAGAATTTTATTGGTTTTTGTGTTATTGCTTTTATTGATAATGCTGCACCACCACGAGTATCACCATCAAGTTTTGTAAGTATTACACCTGTTATATCAAGGTCATTATTAAAACTCTCTGCAACGGTAACTGCATCTTGACCTGTCATACTATCAACAGTAAGTAAGATTTCTGTTGGATTAACTTCTTTTTTGATGTTCTTCAATTCATTCATCAATTCTTCATTGATGTGAAGTCTTCCTGCTGTATCAAGAATTATAGTATCATAACCTTGTTTTAAAGCAAATTCAACTGCTTGTTTTGCTGTTTTGACTGGGTTTTGTGTTCCCTTTTCAAAAACATCAACTTTGGCTTGACTTGCAACAACTTTTAACTGATTTATGGCTGCTGGACGATAAATATCACAAGCTACCAAAAGTGGGCGTTTACCTGATTTTTTAAGATATGCACCAAGTTTTGCACACATGGTTGTTTTTCCTGCACCTTGAAGTCCACACATCATAATTACGGTTGGTGGATTTGATGCAACTGCAAGTTTTTGATTCGGGCTTGACATTAAGTTTGTTAATTCTTCATTAACAATTTTTATTACTTGTTGACCAGGGGTCAAACTTTTCATAACTTCTGCGCCACTTGCTTTTTCTGTTACATTTTTAATAAAGTCTTTTACAACAAGATAGTTTACATCAGCTTCTAAAAGTGCCAACTTTATTTCTCTCATTGCTTCCTTTATTTCAAGGTCTGTTAGCTTTCCTTTCTTTGTAAGTTTTGAAAATATGTGCGACATCTTTTCACTTAAACTTGTAAAGAGTGCCATTATATCTCCTCCAAAAGTTGTCTTATTTCATTTTTTATCGACTTTTCATCACTATCTAGAATTTGAGTTAAACTTTGTTTAATTTTACAAAGTTTAAGCTTGTCCTCATAAAAATATAACTTTTGTTTGGCTTTTTGAATTGCATCCAAAACACCTGCTCTTGTTATATTTTCATCTTGAGCAATTTCCGAAAGCGACATATCAGCATTGACATAACGAGTTATAGCAAGTTTTTGTTTTTCACTCAATAGGTCGCCATAAATATCAATTAAGTTCCCGAGTTTAACATTTTCTTCTATACTCATTTTTCACCCTAAAAAGCATTTTACTGTCAAGTAAAATTACTTTACACTAAAATATAGCACATAAAACTTTAAATTGCAAGTGAAAAAACAAAAAACAGTAAAAATTTTTACTGTTGTAAAGTTTTATTCTTATAGCAAATAAGGATGAAACTTTTTTTATTACATAAA
>CALDLU010000089.1:0-13851 GCA_937915245.1 uncultured Clostridia bacterium
GCCTAAAAATATCTAAAACTTTGCTAATAAACTTGCTTGCAATTGATATGGACTTATTTTAAAAATTATGTTATAATTGCCTTGCAAATAGATTTGCTATGAAATTTATTTGCTCCCTGATTGGTAAATTATTTATCAATCCCCCTCCAATTCAAACTTCAAGGAGGTAAAAAAATATGTTTGAATATGTACCGAAAAGTGAATATCAACCTTTTAAGTTGGAGGTTGATGAAATTTTGAAATCTATTCAAAGAGATTTGAGAGAAAATGGAATTTTAACTTTTCAATTCAACTTAATTGGAAGTGCTAAAAGAAAATTGATTACAAGAGTAGAAAATGGTAATCAAGGCTTTGACTTGGATTATAATATTGTAATTCAAAAAGTTATTAACAACAGATATAATAATGCAAAATTACTAAAACAAAAGTTTATTGATTTATTTAATAAATATTTTGATGATAGTTATGATTACTCCGAAGATTCAACTTCCGTAATAACAATAAAAAAACTAAATGCACAGAGAAATAAAATTATTTGTAGTGTTGATTTTGCGATAGTTAATTATTATGAAGATGAAGAAGGTATGGAAAGACAAGAGTATATTAGATTTGATAAAAATACTGGTAATTACTCATGGGCTTTAAGAAAAGTTGCAACAAATCATAGACATGTTGAAGACTTAATTAAAGAAAATAATTTGTGGGAAGATGTAAAAGACTTATATCTTAACAACAAAAACAAAGAACCATACAAGAAATCAAGAATTGTTTATTATCAAACTCTTGAAACAATTTATCGTAGAAACTTCCAATAAAAAGTAGCACCAGAATTTTTCTGGTGTTATTTTATTTGTAATAGTAAAAAATAATCGCTGTTTGTATCATTGCAATGATATAAAAATTATTAAAAGCAGTTAAGTTTATATCATTAAACTATGTGAATTGATTTTTTACAAATCCATATTTTCTCCAGAAAATACACTTTTACTGCATTATTTGGAGAAAATATCGTGAAATTGGTTGATTTTTAAAAAATATTAAAAAGAATCTTGAAAATTTAATTTATCATGCTGCCGGTTTTCTAGAAAGAATTGCAGATGTCATAAGTGAACAAAGTAAGAAGTTGGTTGTTGATGAAATTATAATTAAATACATTTTTGATAATTTTGAATATGGATTTCGTTCGAATGGTACAAATAGATTAATTTCAAAGTATGGAATGTATATTGATGAGAAAGATTATTTAAAGTTAATAAATATTCTTTTTGATAAAATATTTAAAAAAGGATATGACTATTTGTACTTCGTATCGGAAGATATGGAAACATTGATACTAAACTATTATCTACATTATGAACCAAACCATTTAATTAATTTGGCTGATGATAGATTAAATATGCATGAGGCATGGATAACTGGAGCCGGCTCTTTAGAATTTAAAAATTATTCTCTTTCTTTTGATGACAGTATTAAAGATTTATGCTCGTTAAGAGATAGAATATTAAAAAGAGAATATTGATTAAAATAAAAAGTAAAAAACACTGAAGTCTCAATGAGAAAAATCAGTGTTTTTTTAAATTTAGTCATCAATATTTAAGTTGTCAAAATCTGCGAATATAGGACTATTAAAAAATTCAGGTATACTCATTCCAAGTTCTCTAATAATTAATGCCATAGTTTTAAAATTTGAAGATTTACACCTATCATTCATTATTGCATTCATTGTACTATGATATATTCCAGTTAGTTGTTCTAACTTATATTGAGTCATCTTTTTCTCTTTTAAAATTTCTCTTACACGAGTAGAGAAAGCATAATTTAATGAAATCATAATCATTGCTCCCTATGTATTTTTTACACTACATACATTTTAGCATTATGACCAATCCAAACTATGTAGTGTAGATTAGTCAAAATGTTTTGTAATTGAGATATTTTTTGGTATTATATGTAGTGTAGATTAGCCAAAGGGGAATTATTCATTATGAACTACGAAAATATCAAAGAAGAAATATCTTCTTATGTTAAATTGTTGAATGCACATACTTGTTGTTTTACGGGACATCGTCCACAAAGTTTGCCTTGGAAATTCAACGAACAAGACGAAAGGTGTTTAAAAATGAAAGAGCAACTTAGGAATGAAATAATTAAAGCAATAAAAAATGGATATACGACATTTATTTCTGGTATGGCGCTGGGTTTTGATATGATTTGTGCGGAGATGGTTTTTGAACTGAAAAAAACATATCCGTTTATTGAACTTATTGGAGCCATTCCATGTAAAACTCAGGATAAATTATGGAATGAAAAAGATAAACAAAGATATAGGTCTTTGCTTACACAATTAGATAGTATTCGTTGTATCTATGATGATTATATTGGACCAGAATGTATGTTGGAACGCAATCGTTTTATGATAAATAATTCTTCACTTGTAATAGCTTTATTTAATGGAACAAATGGTGGAACCAAGAAGACTTTGGATTATGCAAAAGAGTGTGGAGTAAAAACGATTGTTATAAATATATGATATAGTCCTAAAATTTGGATTTCGTTTAATCCAAATCCTTTTTTTTGGATAACTTATGTGGTATAATATTTTTAATTAGTTTCGAGAAAGGAAAAGTTTATAATGAGTGAAACAAGAGATAAAAAAATAATAGTTTTTCATGTTTTAGAAATTCTAAAAAAATATTCAGATGAAAATCATTTATTGAACTATTCAGCTATTATGGAAAAACTGAGTACAATATATGATGAACGCCCAGATATAAAGACTATAGCATCTAATATTGGAACACTTATTGATGCGGGTTATGAGATAATAAAGTGTGGAAATTTAGGCTGTTATTTAAGTGAAAGAGATTTTGAAGATGGTGAACTTATGTATTTAGTTGACGCGGTTAATTCATCTAACTCTATACCAGCAAAGCAAGTTAGAGAGTTGATTGAAAAACTAACAAAGTCATGCAGTAAATATCAAAAGGCAAGGTATAAGGCTACAAATAAGATTGATTTGGTTTCAAAATCAAAAAACAAGGAATTGTTTTACATTATAGAAGTCTTAAATGAAGCCATAGAAAAAAGTAAAAAAGTTTCATTTTGTTATAATGAATACAAAGTGTCAAAGGAACAATCCCCAAGATTTAAAGGAAAAGAGTTTAAAATAAATCCATATTTCCTTGTAAATTCTCGTGGCAAATACTATTTGGTTTGCAATTATGACAAATACAATAACTTGTCAAACTATAAAATTGATTGTATTTCAAACATTAAATTGCTTGATGAACCAATTAAACCAATGAAAGAACTTGATGATATGGAAGGATTTTCAAAGGATAAATATATTAAAGAACATATTTATATGACCTTTGGCAATTCAGTATCTGCCACTTTGAAATTAGATGAAGCAAAGTATCTCGGAGATATAATTGACTGGTTTGGTGATAGCGTTTCTGTATCTGAAAACAAAGATAATACACTTTGTGTAAAGTTGAATGTAAATGAACAAGCATTGATTTATTGGGCTATGCAATATGGTAAACATATAGAAGTTATACTTCCACAAGAAACTCGAGATAAAATTAGGGAAAATTTAATAGAAATTATAAAAAAATATTAGTCGACATTTATTATAGAGAAAAAACAAGACAAGTATAATTTTAAAAATATGTAGTATTAAGTATATTTTTTTATAAATATAAGACAAAGATAAGAAAAATATGTTATACTTAATTTACATACGTGAAATGGAGTATATATGAAAGAAGTAGAAATGTTGCCTTTGGCACCAAATTTAATAGAATCAACACGTTCAATAGGCTATTCGTTTGAAACTGCAGTTGCAGATATAATAGACAATAGTGTAAGTGCATTAGCCAAGAATGTATATGTTGATATTAATGCGTATGACAATCCATATGTTGCAATTCTAGATGATGGTTTTGGAATGAATTTAATTGATTTACAAAATGCAATGAGATATGGAAGTTTTAATCCTAATGAAAAAAGGAAGCCAAGTGACTTAGGAAGATTTGGTTTGGGAATGAAAACAGCTTCTTTGTCCCAATGTAGAAAATTAACAGTAATATCTAAAAAAAATGGGGTTATAAATGCTTGTTGTTGGGACTTGGATTATATAAATAAAACTCAACTATGGAATTTGATAATTTTTGACAAAGATGAAATTAATAAAGATATTCCACTGATTGAAAAATTAAGTAGCCAAGATGCCGGTACGATTGTACTATGGCAAAATTTTGATTATTTGACAGAAAGCTCAGTTTCACTGGCTGACAACTTAAATGAGAAGACGAATGATTTAATTTATCATTTGTCGCTGGTGTTTCATAGATATTTATCCTATGAAGACCCGCAGCATGGTATTAATATTTATGTAAACAATAATAAACTAAAACCACTTGACCCATTTTTAAGTTATCATACTGCAACACAAGTTTTACCAGTTGAACCATTAGAAATACTCGGAGAACAAATACTTGTAAAACCTTTTATATTGCCACATTTTAGCAAATTATCTCAACAAGATAAATATATGGTTGGTGGTGAAGAAGGATTTAAAAAAAATCAAGGTTTTTATATTTATAGAAATAAAAGATTAATAAAATGGGGTACTTGGTTTAAAATGTCTAGGCAAGAAGAATTATTTAAGCTTGCAAGAGTAATGGTAGATATCCCTAATACATTGGACTCTATATGGCAAATAGATGTGAAAAAATCTTCAGCAAATCTTCCAGATGTAATTAAAATTAACTTATGCAATATTATAAAAAACATTGTAGATAAAAGCGAAAAGGTCTTTACATATCGAGGTAGAAATATTGGTTCGAAAAACATAAATTCCGTATGGACAAAAATTGATAATAGAGGTAGTTATTCGTATCAAATAAATCGTAATCATCCAATTGTTAAACAATATGAAAATTCATTAAATAGTGAAGAGAAAAGCCAATTCGAAAAATTTTTAAATTTAATTCAAGAGGCATTTCCTTATGACGCAGTATATGTTGATGTAAGTAAAGGGAATATAACTAATCAGCAAATTGATGATGAGCAAATTTATAAAGAAATTATGGAATATATTTCTAATGGAGAAAAGGCTGGATTAAGTAAGTCGGATTTGGTGGATAGCCTAATTACGATAGAACCATTTAACAAATATATTCATGTTATAAACAATGTTAGGGAGGAATTATTAAATGACAAATAAGGAAACTGTAATAAATTTGCTAAATACATTGTTAAGCAAACTGGATACCGTTACTATGAATGATATTGTAACGAATATAGATAAATTTTCTTTGTTGTTCAATATTACGGAAGAAGAAAAAGAAGAAATAAAAAACGAGATTAATGCAAAATACAAAATTTTTATGACATTAGGCTCTGTGGTCCAAGGAAATGGAATTCATAAAAAATGGTTTGATAGTCGAAGAGCTGTTAAACCAATGAAGTTTTGGTTAAGATATAGAGATTATTTGACTGTAGATAAGGGATTTGCAAGCAATGTCGTGAATACAATAGATGCGTCATCTGATAGAATAATTGATTTATTAGGTGACCCAGAAGGTGAACCATTTAATAGAAGAGGTCTAGTAATTGGTGACGTTCAATCAGGAAAAACTGCCAATTATACTGCATTAATAAATAAAGCAGCTGACGTAGGATATAAAGTAATTGTTTTATTAACAGGAACATTAGAAAATTTACGAAAACAAACGCAAGTTAGATTGGATGAAGGATTTGTAGGATTAGATAGCCTTTCAATTATTAAAAAAAGAACAAATAGTTTTATAGGTGTTGGGAAATTCGATAGTAGCATTAACGCCTTATCTTTGACATCTACAAGTTCAGATTTTAACACTGCGGCAGCTACGCACCTAGTGGCCACAATATCAAATATTAATGCTCCGATTTTACTTGTAATAAAAAAGAATAAAAGCATTTTGGAAAGGGTTATTGATTGGTTGAATTTAAGTAAAGGTTATCTTCCAAAAGTAGATGAACCGATTTTGGTAATCGATGATGAAGCTGATAATGCGTCAATTAATACGAAGAGTGCAGAAGAAGACCCTACTACTATAAACAAAAAAATAAGAGAAATCTTAAATATGTTTACTAAATCCACTTATGTAGGATTTACAGCAACTCCATTTGCAAATATATTTATAAATCCAGAAACTGACAATGATATGATTGGAGAGGATTTATTTCCAAGAGATTTCATATACGCACTTGATGCACCATCAAATTATATTGGTGCTAGAACAATTTTCCCATCTACAAATGAAGATGGAGAGACAGTTGAGGCTCAACATGGATATATGTTAAAGAAAATAAATGATGAGGAAATAAATAAAGTAATTCCTGAATCTCATAAAAGTGATTTTATTGTTACTCAACTACCAAGTGATTTATATGAAGCGTTATATACATTTATGGTCGCAAATGTTATTCGTGATTTGCGCAAAAAGAACACATCACACAGGTCCATGTTGGTAAATATAAGTAGGTTTACTAAAGTTCAAAATCAAGTTTATGAAATTATAGACGCTTTTGTTAGAAATGTTCAAAGAGATGTAAAGGCAAATTGCTTATTAGATGAAAATAGAGCATTAAAGTGTGAAACAATAGCAAAATTGAAATATTATTGGGAAAAGAATTATGCAAAAACTACTGAGTTTACTTGGAGCCAAATTCAATGTAAATTAGCGGAATCAATATGTCCTATTGTTGTACGTGTAGTAAACCAATCAAATGGGGCAAAAAATTTAAATTACTCAGAATATCCAGATGGGTTAAGGTTGATTGCAATAGGTGGTAATAGTCTATCGAGAGGATTAACTCTTGAGGGTTTAATAGTTAGTTATTTTTATAGAAATTCAAAAATGTATGACACCTTAATGCAAATGGGTAGATGGTTTGGATATAGAACAGGTTATGAGGATTTGTGTAGAATATGGCTTTCACAAGAAGCGATAGATTGGTATTCTTATATTTCAAGGGCAAGTGATGATTTAAGAGAAGAAATTAAAATAATGGAAGGTGAAAATAAAAGTCCAATAGATTTTGGATTGAAAGTTCGTTCTGATAAGGCGTCTTTACTTGTTACAGCAAGAAATAAAATGAGGACAGCTGAAACTATAGAAATTCCAATTTCAATTAGTGGAGAAGTTTTAGAAACAGCAATTGTTAATAGTGATAATACTATAAATGATGCAAATTATGATAGTTTAATTTCCTTAATGGCAGAATTGGGAAATGATTATAGAAGTAAAGATGTGAATATAATAGGTACTCCTAATTTGTGGCAAAATGTACCTAAAGAAATAATTACGAAATTCATCAAAAGATATAAATCTAACTATTTTAATTTTGATTTTCAAACAGAAGAATTGGCTAAGATTATAGATGAAGATAAAGAAAATAATTTTGATTTGTGGGATATTTCATTTGCAACAGGTTCTGTCGAAGAATATAATGTAACCAACAATATTAAAACATCTCTCATTTCTAGAAGTGCAAAATATATTCCAAATAAAGAAGCATTACAGTTCTCTAATGCAAGACTTGGTGGAACATCTACAACCAAATTAGGTTTAGATAAAAAAACCGCTGCAAAAATGGAAAAGGATTATGTAAAGGCTACAGGTAAATCCATAAGTGATAAGGTATTCTTGCGTGGCGTCAAAAGAAATCCTATTTTGATAATACATTTAGTAAAACCTAAGGCTTATATCATAGATAAAGAAAGTAATCTAGTTTGTCAAGAAACAAAAAAGCAACTTGATAAATTTGATAAGCCAATAGTTGGTTTGAGTATAGGATTTCCAACAACTAAAAATGAAAAAACGATAACGGTAAAATACACTATTAACTTAGTTAAATTTAGAGAATTGTATGGAGATTCGTTTGCTGATGAGGAGGATGTGTAAGTGAGTAAAAAAAATATTAAAGAATTTTTTGATAAATTTAATTTAAATAGTACAATGCAAAGAATAGATGCTACACATCCGTTAGACATTTTTTTAGGTCTAAGCGATGAAGGATACAAAACACTCTTTGTAATTTCAAAGTATGAATTTGAGAATGTAAAATCTTCAAAAGGTATAATAGTAAATCAATATAAAAAAGACAATGAACACATTCTAACGTTTAAATTGAGTGATAAATCAATAGAAGATTTATTTTATGTATTTTGTAGTGATATAGTAGAGTCTACACGTTATACTCAAAAGATTAATGGGAATGCGGCAATTGTTAATAGGTATTTAAAATGGAAAGAATTATTTGCAAAACAAAAATTAAAAATTCTTTCGGAGTCTGAGATTAAGGGAATAATAGGGGAATTATTATTTTTAAATAAATATATGATACCAACATTTGGAGAAGATAAAGCAATCAATTCTTGGTTGGGACCAATGGGGGCAGACCAAGATTATATCCTTGATTCAACATGGTATGAAATTAAAAGTATAAATTCTGGCGCAAAGGGTATAGAGATATCATCAGTTGAGCAACTTGATATTGATAAAGATGGGACACTTGTTGTTGTAGAACTTAATAAGACCACATCAGTCTCACATAATTCAATAACATTAAATGGCATGGTAGATGAAGTATTAAACAATCTTAATGGAATAAAAGCAAAAGAAAAACTTGAAGAAATATTGTTTAATTTTGGTTATATTCGAGATGAAGAATATGATAATTACTGTTTTGAAATGAAAAGAATGAAAACCTACTTAGTTAATGAGGAATTCCCTAGACTTCGTAGAAAATGTATTCCTAGTGAAATAATAGCTATAAAGTATGAGATTTCTACTGCGGAAATAGAGAAATATTATAAGGGAGACATTTTATGACAAATGAAGATTTAATTGAATTTAGGAACTCAATTCTACAAGATGTAAAATTAAATTCTAATGTAAATATGAATTATCAAAAATTAGAATTTTTAAGATATACAACAAATATTCTAAGTGATGCTGAAGAGTTCAATGATTTTCAAGAATGCCATTATGAAGGTACGGCTAGCCATAATAGAAAATTTGAGATAGATGGATATGCATTTGATGAAAGTGATATGACACTATATATAGTATGTTGTGTTTATGATGGAACTTCTACTCCAACAATCATAAATCAAACAATTGCACAAAAATATTTTGATAGAGTAGGTGTATTTATCAATGAAAACGATTATATTATAAAAAATGGTGAGGAAAGTGCTGCTGGATATGAATTTGCAATTGATATGCAAACTAAGTTAAAATCAAAGTATATTAGAAAAATCAAGATATATTTGGTTTGTGATGGAATTGCTAGTGAAAGAATCAAAACTATAAAGTCAAAAACAGTTAATGATATAGGAATCGAATATCATTTGTGGGATATCTCTAGATTTTATAAGTTGCAAGAATCTACAACAGGTAAAGAAGATATTGAAATAAACGTAGAAGATTATACTAACAAAGGTATCCCTTGTATAAAGGCAAACATGCAAAATGCCAATTATGATTCTTATCTTTGTATACTACCAGCCGACTTTTTAGTTAAAATTTATGATGAATTTGGTGGGAGATTATTAGAAGGAAATGTAAGGTCATTTTTGAGCTTAAAAGGTAAGGTTAATAGTGGAATAAAAAAGACTATTTTAACTGAACCACAAATGTTTTTTGCATACAATAACGGAATTGCTGCAACAGCTACAGATATAGAGATTTCAAATCAAAATGGTGGTTATTACATAAAAAAGATAAAGGCACTTCAAATTGTAAATGGTGGGCAAACAACAGCATCACTATCAATGACAAATATGAAAGAAAAAGATGTTGACCTTGATAATATATTAGTACCAGCTAAAATTTCTATATTACCACTAGAAAAGGCACCATATATAATCCCTGAAATTTCGCGATGTGCAAATAGCCAAAACAAAGTTAGTGAGGCTGATTTCTTCTCAAATCATCAATTTCATATTAGATTTGAACAGTTTTCAAGAAATATATTAGCACCAGCGGTTAATGGGGCACAGTATCAAACAAGATGGTATTATGAAAGAGCAAGGGGACAATACACACAAGAACAAATGAAGTTAACACCTGCCATGAAGGCGAAGTTCTTATTAGAAAACCCTAAAAAGCAACTTATAACAAAAACTGATTTAGCAAAATATTTAAATAGCTATTATCAAAAACCATATGAAGTCAGTAAAGGGGCTCAAAGAAACTTTTTGTCGTTTGCTGAAATTATTACTGATGATTGGGAAAAACATAGTGCAAATTATAATGAAAACTATTTTAAGGAAGCAATATGCCATGCAATTATGTTTAAGAAATTAGAAGAAATAATTCTTGAACAGCCTTGGTATGAAAAAGGATATAGAGCCAATATAGTTACTTATACAATGTCAAAATTCTTTTATGTTCTTCAAACTAAATATCCACAATTTTCGTACAATTTTAAATATGTTTGGCAACATCAAGAATTAAATCCTGAAATAATAAAAGAACTGACAAAATTAAGTGAATTAATTTATAAATCTATTACTAGTGAAAGTAGGCAAATAGTAAATGTATCTGAGTGGTGTAAAAAAGAAGCGTGCTGGAAAGAAATAAAAAGTATTGATTATGAATTTGGTAAGAATACATTAGAAGTCTTAGTTTCGAAAGAATTTGTTGATAATGATAGAAAAGATGCAGCTTACAACCAAAAGCTAGAAGATGATTGCAGTTTTATTATGGAAGTGTATAATAAAGGACAGGAATTTTGGAAAGCGGCTTTGATATGGGGACAAGAACATAGACTCTTAACTTTTGAAGAATCTTCAATTATTAAGTTGGCCGCAAGTGGGAAAATACTTTCAGACAAACAAAGCAAACGAGCAGTAGACGCATTAAATAAATTAAGAGTTGAAGGATTTTCAGATTAGGAGGTACAAATGAAAAAGAAAACCGTAAATGCAAAACTTGAATTTTATTATGATATAACTGAAAAAGGAATTATTATAGCAAGAAAAATGACGAATGCAAACAAATTGGCTGTTGGTTCAGATAATAGTTTGTACTTCGGACTTCTTGATATAGAGCATAGATTTGAAAATCCTGTTACGGCTTATTTCCTTGGAAGAGAGAAAAATTTAGGTGAATATGGCGATAAGATTTTTAATTGTTCGGAGCTGAAAAATCAGTTTGTTAAAATAACTATTAACGCAAATCAACCTAATGGTCAGTTTCAATTAAAAGTTTCGTTGCTTGATAAAGAAACAAATAAGACTAAAACAAATGGTGCAATGAATGAAATTATAAAAGCAAAAATGAAAAAGGGTGGTTTTACTCTTGATGATGATTTAATTTTTATTGCAGATTTTACCAATTGGAAAGTTGATGTAATGAAAAAATCTACATTTGAAGAAAAGTATAAAATCAAATAAACATAGGAGAAAAAAATGATACGTTTAGCTACTGTTTTTAGCGGCATCGGCGCAATAGAACAGGCATTTAAGAAAATGAATATAGAACACAAAATTGTATTTGCGTGTGATAATGGCGAAAGAAATATTACATTAAATGTAGATGATATTAATAAAGAAATAAAAGACTTATCATATGAAAAACAAAAAGAGTACATTGATGAATTATATGAACATAGATGTAAAAAAGAAAATAAAATGGAGTGTTCATATTTAAGCAACTACAATTTATCAAAAAAACATTTTTATCAAGATGTTAGATTTTTAAATGCAAAAAGATATGAAGGGCAAGTGGATTTGATTGTTGGAGGAAGCCCCTGTCAAAGTTTTTCAATAATAGGTAAAAGAGCTGGATTAAAAGATATTAGAGGTACATTATTTTATGACTATGCTAGAATTATTGATGAGTGTAAACCAAAAGCATTCATTTATGAAAATGTAAAGGGACTACTTAGTCATGACCACGGAAATACTTGGAAAGTTGTCAAAGATGTTTTTATGTCACTAGGATATAATATAAAATTTTATGAATTAAATTCAAAAGATTTTGGTATTCCACAAGATAGAAGAAGAATTTTTTTGATTGGTACTTTAAAAGAAAATTTATTACCAGATACTTTAGAAAAACAAAAATTAACAAAAACAATGTTTGATTTCTTGGATAAAAATGTTGATGTGAAATATTATTTTAAACAAAAAGGATTTGAGTTTGTAACAACAAATAGAAGAGCACGAATAAATAAAAAAATTATCTCGACACAAAAAGCGAATCAGCAATTTAACTGGAATGGAGATTTTGTGTTTGAAGAATATGATAAAATAAAAGATAGACAAGATATTATCGATAATGCTTACATTGGTTATTATAACAATATTAAAGGTGTTGCAAGAAAATTAACCCCTAGAGAATGTTTAAGATTAATGGGTTTTGATGATTCATTTAAAATTGTTGTAGATGATGTCGAAATGTATCGTCAAGCAGGCAACTCAATAGTAGTTAATGTTTTGGAAGAAATACTTAAACAATTACTTAAATATAAGATGATATAGGAGTGAAATATGTTAAAAATTGCTACATTATTTAGTGGTATTGGTGCCTTTGAGCAAGCCCTGAAACGTATGGGAATTGAATATGAAATAGTTTTTGCATGTGATAATGGAAATATACCTTTAGAAAATGTAAATTTTGATGAAGAATTAGAAAAAGTTTTATCTCTCAATGGAGCAAAAGAAAAAAGAGATTATGTGGAAAACTTATACAAAACCCATTCAAGAAAAGAAAATTATGTAAAAAAGTCATATGAAGCAAATTACAAAATAAAAGATGATATGTTCTTTTATGACATAAAATTACTAGATGGTCGTGATTTTGCTGGTAAAGTGGATATATTAATAGGTGGAAGTCCTTGCCAAAGTTTTTCAACAGTTGGTAAATGTGGAGGATTAAAGGATACAAGAGGAACTTTATTTTATGAGTTTGCAAGACTTGTTAAAGAAATTCAACCTAAAATGTTTTTATATGAAAATGTAAGAGGATTGTATACGCATGACGGTGGAAATACTTGGAAAGTAATACAGTCTACATTTGATGAACTAAATTATCTGTATAAATTTGACCTTTTAAATGCTAAAGATTATGGAATTCCACAAAATAGACGTAGGCTATATGTTGTTGGATACAAGGAGAAATATTTAAAAAAGAATTTTGAATATCCACCAATTCCAGAAAAAAATGTATACTTTAATGTGAAAGATATTTTACAAGAAAATTGTAAAGAAGGTAATTTTTATTCAGTTAATGGTAAACTACAAATAACAAAAGGCGGAGAAACTGTTGATAAAAGGTATTATTTATCACCAAAAGTTAAAGCTTATGTCTTAAAACCGGGAACAAAGACATTTTATCAAAAACCTGAAGTTGATTTAAAAATAGCGAGAACTTTATTGGCTACAATGGGGAATAGGCATAGAGCAGGTATTGACAATTATCACTATGTGAATGGTGAATTACGAATGCTTACCGAAAGAGAAGCTTTACGATTAATGGGTTTTCCTGATGATTTTAAAATCGTAGTATCTCGTGCACAAATGTATAAACAGGCAGGCAATTCAATTGTTGTTGATGTTTTAATACATATTTTAAATATTGTTTTACCACAATTAAAATATTGATTTATTTAATAGAAATACAAAAAAACGGATTTCAGCAATGAGGTCCTTTTTTTCTTTTAAAAAACCCTTGCCATATTAGAACAAATGTTCTATACTAAAAACATAAGTGAACAGATGTGTTCATTTATGGAAGGAGAAAGGTTTATGAAGGTTATTGATGAGAACAAAGTTAGTCATGTCCTTGA
>CALDLU010000090.1:0-3829 GCA_937915245.1 uncultured Clostridia bacterium
CTTAAAGGGCAGTTTTAGGTACACTAGGGCAGTTTTAGACCGACTTTTGAAATTTAACAAAAGTTGGTTTATTTTTTTGAGAAATTGATAAAAAATAGCAAAATTTCAAGGTACACTTTCAGGTACACTAGGAATTTTGAGAGTGAATTTCGTTTGATTTTTTGCAAAAGAAAAACCCTTGAAAGTGCCTATTTTACTAGGGTTTCAAGGGTTTTTAATAATGGAGCTGGTGACGGGAATCGGACCCGTGACCCCCACCTTACCAAAATAATCAACCTTTTTAATAAGGTTCTGCACCCTATGCTGTTTATAGCCTAAAATAAAGGAGTTTGTCAACTAAAAACAAAAACTGCACCATTGCAAAAATTAGACAATGGAGCAAATGAGAGCAGTAAACCCTAAAAATCACAAAAATTTGATTAAAACAACCCTGAAATGGCGAGTTCTGGCGAATTTGGAACTGAATAGAAAAGTGCGTGTTGGGTCAGATGAAGTTTTTATAGAATTTCATAAAAATCGTCAAAATTTAGATAGAACCAAAATGTCCATTTACTCAACAATTACTATTGTTAACTTTTATACCAAAAAACTATTCAATTATGGTATGAAAGTAAATAGGAGTTTGAATCACCAATCTAATCGTTGACTTTCGCAACAAAATCTTAATGGTTATTGTTGTGGTAGACAATTAACAAATTGACTTTTTCTGAATATAATCAAACTTTTCAGAAATATAGTCAACAATGTTGAATTTATGAGAACTACAAATAATCAATTGTCTCTAAATTAAACAAATCACTATCAAAGAAATCTACCACCGACATATCAAGGGCATCAATTATTTGGAATAGGGTTCGTAGATTGCAAGCATCATATACATTATTAAGTAAACACTTCATTGTGCTGTGACTCACACAAGATAGTTGTTCAAGTTTGTAAATAGTCATATTTTTAGGCACTTATATTTCACAATTAAGCCCTGCAAAAACATCTCAATACTTATTGCCTCTCTTTTTGAGATAAAAGAAATGAAAATTTTATTGTGACTTTTATGTAAATCCTTTTTTTTGGATTGGTTATATGTTATAATAAATCCATAAAAACGGAGAGGTCGAGATGAGAAAATATAATGGTGGCGATGGTTTTGTGTTGTTAATGCTTGCCATTATACCTATAATACTATTTTTTTTGTTTATAAGATTTTTAATTAAGGCAGTTTCTAGATTGTGTACTCTTGGAGTAAATTCATCATGTCAGATCAAACAAAAAATTAAAAATGATAGCATTATCCCATCAGACGAAGATATAGATAGCTATGAAATGTATGATGCAATATTTGATGACGAAGATTAAAGGAGAAAACAAATGACAAGTGAAAGCGATAAAAAAATTGTGGTTTTTTATGTGTTAAAAATTTTACAAGAATATTCAGATTCAAATCATCTTATGTCTTATAGGCAAATAGTTGACAAACTAAATGATAGGTATGGAATAAGACCTGATGTAAAATCTATTGCAAAAAACATTGACACACTTAATGAAGCTGGATATGAAATAATAAAAAATGGATATAAAGGATGTTATCTTGCAGATAGAGATTTTGAAAATGGCGAACTGATGTATTTAATTGATGCAGTAAACTCATCAAATTCTATTGCGCCAAATCAAGCAAAAGATTTAATCAATAAACTTACTAGAAATGTTAGTAAATATGATAAGAAAAAATTTACATCAGTTCAAAAAGTTGATATCCTCTCAAAATCAAAAAATAAAGAACTCTTCTATGTTATTGAATTGTTGGCAGAAGCTATTGAAAAAGGTAAAAAAATCACATTTAATTACAATGAATATAAACCAACAAAAGAATTAAAACAAAGAGTTGCCGGAAAGGAATACTTAATAAATCCATACTTTATGGTTAACTCTCGTGGAAAGTATTATTTGGTTTGCAATTATGATAAATACAACGATATTTCTAACTACAAAATAGAATGCATCTCAAATGTAAAAATTCTTGAAGATAATGTCAAAAACATTAAAACATTAGACAATATGCAAAATTTCAATGTAAGAAATTATATAAAAGAACACATTTATATGACATTTGGAAATTCAGTAAATGCGACATTATCTTTGTCAGCACAAAAATATATTAATGATGTTATTGATTGGTTTGGAGATGATATTTCTATCACCTTCTCAAATGATAAGCCTATTATTTCGTTAAAGGCAAATGAACAAGCTCTTATATACTGGGCATTACAATATGGCGAGTATGTAGAAGTGTTAAGTCCAAAAGAAACAAGAGAAAAACTTAAAAATTCATTATTAGAAATTATCAAAAAATATGATTAATAAAAAATAAATTTTATTTTTTGATAAATATACAACAAAAAGCCATTTTTTATGTTATATTATATATAAATTAGTAATATATAAGGGAAATTTTATGTTTGAGAATATAGACAATAGGACAAAACTTCTTGGAGATGATTTGAAAGTTGAATTGAGAAAAGGTTCGAAAGTAAGAATAGCCTCTTCTTGTTTTTCTATGTATGCATTCAAAGAATTAAAAGATGAGCTTTCTCAAATTGATGAATTGAAATTTTTGTTTACTTCTCCAACATTTACAAAAGATCAACTTGCTGAGGGAACAAAAAAAGAAAAGAGAGAGTTTTTTATTCCAAAGCAAACAAGAGAAAACAGTCTTTATGGTAGTGAGTTTGAAATTAAACTTCGCAATGAAATGACACTAAAAGCAATCGCAAAAGAATGTGCAGATTGGGTTCGCAAAAAAGTTAAGTTTAAAAGTAATATAACCAATTCTTCTATTCCAAACTTAATTGGAATCCAAAACGAAGATAATTCAACTGTTACATACAACCCAGTCAACGGATTTACAACAACTGATTTGGGTTACCAACAAGGCAATAGCATCTTCACAGCAATTAGCAAGACAGACTTTGCTGAACAAAGTAAATTTTTGTTTTCAATGTTTGATGAAGTTTGGAATGATAAGTCCAAAGTTGAAGATATAACTGATAATGTAGTTGAAATGATTAGCAGTGCATATCAAGAAAATAGCCCTGAATTCATTTATTACATTATTTTATACAATATTTTTAGCGAATTTCTTGATGATATTTCAGAAGATAATATGCCAAATGAAGCAACAGGCTTCAAAGATACAAAAATATGGAATGCCCTATATGATTTCCAAAAAGATGGTGTTATAAGCATTATTAACAAATTGGAAAAACATAATGGTTGCATTTTGGCAGATAGTGTCGGTCTTGGTAAAACATTTACAGCACTTGCTGTTATTGCTTACTATTCTCTTAGAAATAAAAGCATTCTTGTTTTGTGTCCAAAAAGGTTGTCAGACAACTGGACTCAGTATTGTGGAAATGTAAACGATACCACAAACATTTTTTATCAAGATAGAATTCGTTACGAAGTGCTGTATCACACTGATCTAGGCAGGGCTGGAACTGCACATAATGGCAGAGATTTAAAACTTGTCAATTGGGGCAACTATGATTTGGTCGTTATTGATGAAAGTCACAATTTTAGAAATAATAACCCTGTAAAAGATAAAGAAACGAGATATGATTTTCTTATCAATCATGTAATAAAAGAGGGTGTAAAAACGAAAGTTTTAATGCTTTCTGCAACACCTGTAAACAATAGATATAATGACCTTAAAAACCAACTTGCTTTGGCTTATAGTCAAGATTATGAGGCTTTTGAAAAAAGTTTGGACACAAAAAGCAATGTAGCAACTATTTTTAGACAAGCCCAAGCTGTGTTTAATGAATGGAGTAAAAAG
>CALDLU010000091.1:0-3592 GCA_937915245.1 uncultured Clostridia bacterium
CCACTCAAATACTTTGGAACAGATGGTATTCGTGGACTAGAAAAATTTTGCAAATACATATTTAGCACACCATGTTTAATTTCATTTCGACTTCTGCCAATACAAAATTCACCTTTTGAAACATTGTCCGTAACGGTAGTGCCTGCTGCAATAAATGTTTCATCTTCCAAAATCACAGGTGAAATTATATTACAGTTGCTACCAATAAAAGCTCTATCTCCAACAACACTTCTTGTTTTATTTTTACCGTCATAATTACAAAAAATAACACCACAACCAATATTGCAATCTTTTCCAATATCAGCATCACCAACATAACTTAAATGTGGTATTTTTGACCTTTCACCGATAGTGCTATTTTTTATTTCACAAAAGTTACCAATGCTGACTCCGTCCATAATAATACTACCTGGTCTAATTCTCGCATATGGTCCAATTTTTATATTGTTATGTATTTCTGCTCCATCAATATTACTATCAATAATTGTAACATTATCACCGATTGTAACATTGTTTAGCCTTGAATTTTGTATTTTACAATTTTTCCCAATGGTAATTTCCCCAGATAAATTGACAGTTGAGTCAATAATTGAAGAACTATCTATATTAAAAAAATCACTCATAATATTCTCCAAAAAATATATATGAATGATTTTATTTTTTTGTTTATTTAAGTACAACAAATGTTATTCCTGGGTTGTTTGCACCCAAATCATTGTCATCGTGATAATTTTTTAAATTTGTAACAATATCAAAACACTTTTGATTTGCCAAATCCCATTCATTGCCAAGCAAAAAATCTTTTATTTTTTTCTCTTTTTTTAGTTTAAAACACAATGTCCTTAAATTTCTGCAAATATCTCCACCTTTTCCATGAGAACCATAGCCATGCAAAACTTTTATAACTTTAACACCTTCCAACTTACATCTTTCCAATTCAATTTCAAACATTGCAAGTGCTTGTTCAACAGTTGGGGAATCTTCTTTTAGATTTAATTGTTTATAGTCCATTTTTTGCGACCTTTTTGTTATCATTGTCATATATGAGCATAAGAACAACAACTAAAACTATTGTTATAATTAGTGCCAAACCATACCAAACTTTTGCATTTGCATAAGTATTCCAAGTGCTAATTTCTCTGTCAGCATCATCTATACTCATATTCCATTCGTGATAGTACATTCCATTAATATTCCTTATTTGGTCAGCATCACTGTGCAATCTTCTTGATGAAGTACCATATCTATATAAAAAATCTTTTGGTGGAATTTCATTGTAAATTTTTTCTTTTTGCTCATCGGTTAAAATTGTGTTATCTTTTAACTCATCTTCAAGAAATTCTTTTGAAATTGTATTAAGATATTTCGCAAAACTCATGGTTGTTGCGTATTCAACATTAATAGAAAAAATGGTTTTGTTGGTATAAATTTTATCTGTTGTTAAAAAGTTATGAACAATTTTTGCATCATCTTTTTTCAATTCTTCAATAAGTTCATTATATTTATAATCTGTATTGAAATAATAATATGCAAGAGCATTTTTAAACTTAAATTCATAGGTTATTCCTGTGCTGGTTGAATTGCCAAACAACAAACCTTTTCCATGCATATCTTCTTGTGTTGGGCAAAATGATTCAAGCAAGTTTTTATCATCATCAGTTAAGCCATCATCACTTGCCAACTTTGTTAGGAAAATTTGGTATCTGTTTTCAAATTTCTCATCAATTTGCTTTTTCACATGCCGACATATTTTGTCCGCAGTTTCACCATCTATTCCATATGCCTTGTCAGCATTAACAAATTCATAAACAGAAAATGGAACATAAATAGTTTGTGTTACTTCACCATTTTCATTTTGCTCTAAAGTATATTGTGTGGGAACAGTGCAACCACACAATAAGAACATACATAAACAAATTATAACAACTAATACTCTTTTTGCTTTCATATATAATATATTAACATATTTATGTGTAAAAATAAAAATATATTAACAATATTTATAAATACACATAAAAAGCCAGCAAATTCGCTGGCAATTAAATATTTATATACAAAATATTTTCATCTAAACTCCACATTTTTTTAAAGCATTATTCCAAATCTGTTGCTTTACAGCTTTTTTCTTCCATAAAATTTGTGGCGAGTACTCTATTCTATTCTTTAATTTATTAACTTTTACAATTTGTTTCAACGCCATTTCTGCGTTTCTACTATTACAAATAAAAACCACATCATCTGGAATATTTTTGAATGAATCATAATCTAAATTAAAACACGAAATACTGTTATCTGAAGCCGAAACTTTTGATGATACAGCACAATTTACCACATCTAATAATGCAATATGATTTTTGTATAATTCATCTTTAATACTATTAATAATTGCATTGTCTTTTGGTTTTTTTGCCAACTCTTGCTTTAATTTTACAAATTGGGAATTTCCAAAATATGTATCTATAATTTCATACATTGAATTTGTTGGAGAACTATAAAAATATCCATTTTCTCTACCTTTAAATGGAGTGTATGTTCCAACAATTATTGCTTTTATTGTATTATCAATTTTTGAATGATTACGATTATAACTTTTATCAAAAACTTCATCACTGTTTTCGTTTTTATTGTTGTAGTCTTCCACATCAATTTTTTTATAATCTTTAAATTTTTTCACATTACCTATAAAAGTCATTATTATCTCCCATAAATATAATATAATATTTTTAAATAAAAAATAAATAAATTTAAAAATTATTTTAATTTTTATAAAAAACCAGCAAAATTACTGGCAATTTTTATTTATTTTTAAAATAATCTTCTCTCGTTATTTCATAATAATCAGATTTATATGTTAGGTTATCTTTTTTCCTTGTAAGCATTTCTGAATGTGTATATTTTAATCCACAACTTTGTTGCATTTTTGCAGATGCAATATTGTCAGTATGACAGGAGCAAATTATCTTTTGTGCGTTTTGTTCATTAAATAAATAGTCAATAAAAGCCTTTAAAATTTGTTTTCCGTAACCTTTCCCAACCGATGTTACACCAATACCAATTCCACTATCTTCATAAACATTTGGCATAATCTCCGACATCCCAGCCATACCAATAGCCCTTTTTGTTTCTTTTTCATAAACAAAAAATGATAAATTCGTTTTTTGATATTCAATAATTTGTTTTAATCTTTCCTTTGCTTCTTCCAAATTTTTACAAGGTACCCATAACATATATTTTGCAGTTTCTTCATACTTCCAATAATTGTTATAAATATCGTCCAAGTCTTCAATTTTTGCTTTGTCCAAAATCAAATCTTTTGTTTCTATCATACTTTCTCCTTATTCTTGGAATAAGTATACCATATATTAATTTATTTTTAAAGACTATTTTATTTTTCAAAATTATAAAATAAATTCCCATTTTTTATATATAATTTTTAGTCATAAAAGGTCAATTTTCAAAGTTTAGTGATGATTAGCAAAAGTTAGACTGCACAAGAATTTCTGGGTATTATACTAATATCGTAACAAAAGATAAAGGAGATTAAAATATGAATAAAGTTACGATTAATTCGCAAACATTTACTTTTGGCGGT
>CALDLU010000092.1:0-4059 GCA_937915245.1 uncultured Clostridia bacterium
ACCAATGATATTGAGCATTGATTCTTTTGAAGTGTCTAATTCAACTTTTCCAATAAATCCACCAGTAATAATAATTGATGAAACATCACCTTTGAAACTTGAATTAATTATTGTTCCATTTTGAGCAACTTTTCCAACAAGTCCACCAGCAATATTTGTTTTCTTGGCATTTTTGTATGAATTAATATTATATTTTACTTCACAATTATTTATTGTTCCACTTGGTAAATTATTTTCATTGATATTTGTATCACTATAATATTCTCCTTTAAGGAGTCCACAAAGTCCACCTACTGCTTGAGCAGATATATTTGCATTTTTGAAAATATCATAGTACTTGCCATCTATATTACCATTAGCATCTTTATATTCTTCAATATCTTTGTAATTATCCAAATTTATATCAACATAATTTACAACTCCACGAATTTCTCCTGCAAGTATTCCACCATAAACGCTTGCATAAACAAAACATTTTGTGCTTGCAAGTGGATTAATTGTAATATATGAAACTGTTGCATTGATACCAATTCCACCAAACATTAAACCACTAACCATTCCAATTGAAGCACAATCATTTGTACTTGCATTTTGAACATAGCCAAATCCACCAACATAACCTATTACTGTTCCTGAATATGAAACTGTTGATATATTTGATGTGATTTCATTAAATAAAATTGTACTTTGTGCTGACTCTGTTGTCCAATCTTCCAATTTACATACATTTGTTGCATTAACAGAAACAGAAGATTTTACATTTTTAATTTCATAATCGTTTAGAGTTCTACCAAACAAACCACCAACAATGTTTTTACCAATAACTACAAGTGTTTTGTTTTGTGCGACTTCGCCATTAACTTCAACATTATATACATCTGCTTTAAACAATAATCCACAAACAGCACCTACAACACGAACATTTGGCATATTTATGTAAATTGGTTCAAATACAACATTTTGGAATAAAGTATCTTGTCCTTGATAACCAATTTGACTAAAGAACCCAGCACTAAATAATGATTCTGTTGTATTTAATGCGTAACCAGATATTTTTAGTCCATTACCTTCAAACTTACCAGCAAAAGTTACTTTATATAAAGAACTTGTGATAACATCTTCTGATATATAGTTTATATCTTTTGCAAGTCTAATTGATTTTGTGTAAATATTTTTTGACAGCTTTGCACTATTATATATTTCACTTTCAAGTTCAGTTGCAGAATAGATTAAAATTGGGTTAGTTAATGTTCCTTCTGCTTCACAACCATCAAGTTCATACACATATTCAATTTCGCCTGTTTCTTCATTTAATTTACTATCTGATTCAGAAAGTTTTAAATGTGAGTAAGCAAGTTCATTTGCAGAAACAAGTTGAGGTCTATATGAAACAAATTCAATAGAATTTCCTAATTTTTTAAATTCATCAACTGATATATATTCTGCTGAATTTACTTTTCTTAATAAGTAATAAAAATCACTAACATTAATTTGTTTACCTATTTCGATTGTTGCATTATTTTGATTTTTAAGTAAATTTTCTGTAATTTCATTATTTGCATAGAACCAAACACCATGATTTACTTTATTTGTTCCATTAAATACAAATGTTGAGAATAATTCTTCATTTGTTATTATTCGATTGTCGCTATCCACAATCTTGTTTAAAGCAAATTCAAGCAATGATGTTTTTCTTAAAATATCACTATCAAATCCATCATTTGATTTGTTTACATTTATATTAAAGTTATCATCTGACAAATAATAGCAATGTTTAATTTCTGCCGAGTTTGTTATAAAGAATGGATAGTTTTGAGTATCATTATCTCCCAGTCTTGATGTTGTGTATGCGTTTTCAATTGTACCTTCATTAATACATACAAAACCAGAGTTTTGAGATGATGAAACTATTGGTATATTTGCATAGCAATCATTGATTTTACCTTTATTGTTATAAACAAAGGTTGAAGCTATTGATGATGCTCTTATTGAAAAAGTTGTATCATCACAATATATCTTTTTGTTGCCTGTTCCATACTTACCTTCAACATAACTGTTCATAATGGTTGAATTATTTGTTTTTACAAAACCAGCAGTTGAACTCTTTACATCTGCACTGTTGTTTCTTATGTAACTTTCTTTTACATAACAACTTGCAATATGTCCGTCATTATCTCCAACAAATCCAGAAAGGTTTCCACCTTCACTTTCAATTCTAATTTGAACACGAGAGTTTGTGATATATCCTTCATTCTTTGCCACAAATGCAGAAATATTTGAAGATGCTGTAATATCAACAGGAGCATAATTATAAACTTTTAAAAGACTTGAATTATTCCCAATAGTTACTTCACAGTTTGTTATTACACCTTTATTTGAACTTGCAAATAGTCCAAAATTAAATGTTGTTATATTTGATGAATTTTCAAATGTAAAATCAACTTCTTTGTATGCATCAATTTTTACTGTTAAATTTTTTATGATTGTATCTTCACCAATCTCATCAAAGATACCAAAACTTTCAACATCGTTTAATATATAATTGTATCTTAATATCAAACTATATCCATTACCATCTAATTCTTTGATATTTGTTGTAATTGGAGAGAAACTTGTTTCGATTACTATATCATTTAATAATCTATATTTACAATTTTCTTTCATATTTACAAATTCATCATAAGTTCTTATTGGTAAATAATTTTTTGATGAAATGCTTTGATTAATATTTACTCCGATTTGTGAGTATGCCATTGAAGAAACATCTTCTTCATCTATCGTAACTTTAATATAACCATTTCTGTATTGAAGTGTTTTTACAAGAACACGGAAACTAAATACATTTTCGCCAATATGTTTTGGAGTTACAGAATAACCATCAATGCTAACATATTCATCATTATATGTTTTTGTTGAGCCTGTGTCTGTTAATCTTGCAAATATATTGCCTGTTCTATCAGATTGATACTCAAAATAAGCATTATTAATGATGTCTTGTTTCAATTTTTTAACTGCATTTGATGCACTATTGGTATTTTCTAGTTTAATTTTATCTGCAATTAATGTTCTTACATCTTTAACTGTATTTTTTACATTTAATTCTAATGGGTCAGTGTCAATAAGATTTGAAATATCTAAATTGTTACCACTGTTGACTATATCCAAAACATATTCAACAATTGTGAAGCTTATTGTTCCAAACGAACTTTGAACTTTTTGACCATTAACAATCCTTTCACCATAATATGATAAACTTGCTTGTGCTCCTTCATCATTTTCACCTGAACCATATGTAACAAATTCTGAAACTTTCATACCATAATTGTTGCCATCTTTTATAATTGAAAGGTATGGTGAATTTGAAATAATTTTTATTTCGTCAAGATTGTATCCAATAGATTGTACATCTAATCCATATGAATATCCACGAGCGATATATTTTATATCGTTTCTTATTTGGCTATCTCTATCTTTTAATGTTACTGTTATTGATTTATTAATATCTACAACAAAAGATTGATTATAAGTTTCAAAAACTTTTTCATCTTTATTATTATAGAAATTAACACTTATATCAACAATATCACCTTCAATTACATTTGTATACAATTTATATAACAATGTAATATCGCCATCAAGAACAGCATTTTTGTAAATTCTTATACCATTTGAAGTGTAGTAACTATCTGTTGATATAATTTTTTTGTTTTCTTTATCACTATTTTTGAGCAATGAGAACGTAAGTATTTTATTTGTTTGAACATTGTTTGCTGAATTTGTTATTTCAACATAATCAAAGTCTGCATAATAAGGAGCAACATTAATACGAAGTATGTTTACTCCACCAGCGACAACACTATCTGATTCTTGCATTGCATAACTTGTGTTATAGTATTCTTTTCCGTTTGTTTCAACGGTTACAATATCTTTGTTTTCAATATCATTATAATTTTTTACTACAATGTTATTTATTGGTTGAGAAATATATGAAACTTCAACATTTTTGTATAAAGAATTTGTGCTGTTTACAAATCTAAATCTATACTTTCCAATCTTAAT
>CALDLU010000093.1:0-4515 GCA_937915245.1 uncultured Clostridia bacterium
AAAGAATCAACGGCAGGTCTTGAACATGCAAAAGAACTTATTACATCAGCACAAAAATTTAAGGAGAATTTGAATAAATAAAACAAATCAAAACAAACTACCTATAAATGGGTAGTTTTTTTATGCCTAAAATATGGGAGAGTTTATGTTTAAGAAAATTGTTTTAAAGAGTTTGGGAATTATATTGGCTGTATGCTTTTTAATAACGGTTATGAATATTAATTTTGATACAATTTCTTTATTAAACAATAATGCACCTATAACAATTTCAAACATTGATAAAATAAATACTGAACATATTTTGGGAAATTTTATAGAAACAAATATAACAGAAGATACATGGACAACAGGTGGAGTAAAAGAAAAACATTCATATATGGTTGTAAAACTTTTTGGGTTTATTCCTATAAAGAAAACGAAAATAGTTTTGTGCGATGATAAAACTGTATTTTTAGGTGGAATTCCACTTGGTTTTAGCGTAACGACAAAGGGTGTTATTGTAGTAGGAACAAATTCTGTAAATAGTGGTATTTCTACAAATGAACAAAGTACATTGAAAACAGGAGATATATTAACAAAAGTAAATAATGAGAGTATTTATAATGTTAGCAATATAAGAGAGCAATTAAAAGCATCAAAAGGAGAAAGGGTAAATGTAACATTTTTAAGAGATGGTAAAGAACAAAAAGGAGAAATAACGCCAGTTTTTGATACTGAAACAAATGAATATAAACTAGGAATATGGATTAGAAATGATGCACAAGGTATTGGAACATTAACTTTTGTTACAAATGAAAATGATTTTGGTGCATTAGGTCATGCAATAACAGACTATGAAACAGGGTCAATAATCCCTGTAAATGATGGCAAAATATATTCTTGTTCAATGCTCGGCATAACAAAGGGACAAAAAGGTAAAGCGGGAGAATTAAGATGTCTTTTTGTGCAAGGTTCAAATAGTAAAGGAAACATTGATAAAAACACAAACTGTGGTGTATTTGGTGAAATTACTGATAGTAGTAAAATCATCGACGAGAACCAATCTTGCAGTATTGCATCAAGATTAGTTGTCAAGCCTGGTAAAGCAAAGTTAATTAGTTCAGTTAGTGGCATAAGAGAAGAATATGATATTGAAATAATTAAAGTATATAATCAAAATTCATCTCATGATAAAAGTTTTGTTTTTAGAGTAAAAGATAAACGACTATTAAATCTTACTGGTGGAATTGTTCAGGGTATGAGTGGTTCACCAATAATACAAGATGGAAAGCTGATAGGTGCAGTTACTCATGTGTTTTTATATGACCCAACAAAGGGATATGGAGTTTATCTTGATTGGATGATGGAAGAAGTTGGCTAAGTAGTATATTTATATAACTAGCTGAATAGATATATACTATGAAAAAGCCCAAATTTTCATCTGGATTTTACAATTTGAAATTTTCATTTATTGAATTCTTAACAAACAATAAAACCAAAATTATTGTATGTTGTATGTTTTGTCTTATTGGAATTTTAACTGGAATATTTACTGCTGTAAAACTGCAATCTGCAGGAGATACAGACATATTAGAAAGCTTTAATGTAATTTATAAAATAGAAGATTTTGAAAACTTTTCGGCAAACTTTTTTTCAAGACTACTTTCATATTTATTGGTATCTGTATTACTTTTAGTGTTTTCGCTAAGTCCATTTTTATCATTGTTTGGTTGGTGTTTACTAGCATATAGGTCATTTTTAATATCATTGAATTGTGTATCATTTATATTCATTTTTTCATTTAACGGCATTTTAAAATCTATATTAATTATTTTCCCATGTCAACTTTTAATGATTGTAACCCTGATGATATTTTTTTGTTATATATGTAATGTTTTCTATCAAAACAAAAAATATGGTTGTGGAAAAGGAAATAATGTGATAATGCCAATACTTATATGCAATATCATTTTGACTGTTTTAAATTTGGTTGAAACATTATTGTTATTTATATTTAGAAGCAATGTAATACTTGTTATATAATTTGACAATAATATTAAATATATGCTAAAAATAATTTGGTGGTATTTATATGAATTATGAAAGAAAAATAGACAGAATAGTAACAATATTAAAAAAGAGATATAATGTAGGTAATATTGATTACGCAATAGTAGCCGGTAGTGGGCTTATGGAAAGTATACCAGAACTTGATGAAGTGCAAATTGTATCATATCAAAGTTTGGGTATGCCAAAATCAAAAGTTCAAGGTCATAGTGGAAAATTCGTTTTTGGAAAACTTGGTAAAAAGAATATAGTTGTTGTTTCAAGATACCATTTCTATGAAAGTGGTAATATGAATTTGGTTAGAATGCCATTTGAAATCATATCAAAACTTGGAGTAAATAAAATTATATTATTAACATCTTGTGGTGGACTAAATAAAACATTTAAAGTGGGTGATATAATGCTTATATCAGATCATATTAACTATACTGGACAAAACCCATTAATTGCTATCAGTCCATTAGAATTTACACCAATGGCAAATGCTTATGATAAAGAAATATTCAATAAAATGAAAAAAATTGCTGATGAAAATAACATTGATGTTAGAGAAGGTGTTCATATTCAATTTTTAGGACCAAGTTATGAAACGAGAGCAGAAGTTGAACTTGCAAGAATGGTTGGAGCAGATACAGTTTCAATGAGTACAGTTTTTGATTGCATAATCTGTAATTATTTAAAAATTAAAGTCGCAGGTATTGCCAGTGTTGTAAATGTATTTACATCAAAAGACAATGAAGAAGAATTAAATCATCAAGAAGTTTTAGATAATGCAAAAAAATCTTGTTTAAAAATAAAAACTATAATTGAAAACTTAATAAAAGAATAAAAATTTAATTTTTGATAAAACTATCTTTGAGTAAAGTTATACGCTTTATAAGAAGATAGTTTTTATTTGGGAGAATTTTTATGAAGAAGACAATTATATCAATATTTTGTGTACTATGCTTAATGTTAATACCTATATATAGTGGTACTATTAAAGACGATAATATAGTTTATGCTGAAACAGGTTTTAAAATTGATGCAAAAGCATGTTTACTTGTTGATGATAATTTTAACACTGTATTGTATGAACAAAATTCAAGTGCAAGATTTCCAATAGCAAGCATGGTAAAACTAATGACAATTCTTTTAACATATGAAGCATTAGATAACAATGTTTTAACATTAGATACAAAAATAACAACAACAGAAAATGCATCAAAAATGGGCGGTTCGCAAGTATTTATTGACCCTTATGTTGATTATAAAGCCGAAGACTTATTAAAAAGTGTAATTATGGCATCAGCAAACGATGCAAGTGTTGCATTAGCTGAATATATCTCTGGAAGTGAAAGTGAATTTGTTGCAAAAATGAATAAGAAAGCACAAGAGCTTAAAATGAATAACACATTATATGCAAATTGCACAGGTTTACCGGCACCAGAACAATACTCTTGTGCACATGATTGTGCTATTATCTTAAAAGAAGTATCAAAATATGAACATTACCATAAGATGAGTAAAATTTGGATGGATACACTAACACATCCATCAGGTAGAAAAACAGAACTTGTAAATACAAATAAATTAGTTAGATATTACAAAGGTTGCACAGGTGGAAAAACTGGTTCAACAAATGAAGCAGGTTATTGTTTATCTGCAATGGCAAATAAAAATGGATTAAACTTAATTGCGGTTGTTATTGGTGCAAAAACTGGACAAGAAAGATTTAAACAAACTACAAATTTATTCAATTATGGTTTTGCAAACTTTGATAACAAAACAATAATTAATGTTAACGAACCAATATTAGTAAATCAAGAAGTTAATAAAGGTAAAATTAAAACAGTTGATTTGTACGCTTGCGAAAGTTATAATATGATAACAAAGAAAGGTGAAAATAAGGACTACGAAATTTCTTATGATATTCAAAAACTTGTTGCTCCAATTAAAAGTGGAGATAAAGTTGGAACGCTTATAATATCAAAACAGGGTAAAGTCTTAAAAGAAATTGATGTTGTTGTAAAACAAGATATAAAACAAATATCGTTGCTTGATTCAATTCATAAAATAGCTGAAGTTTGGTAATTACAGACAAAAAATATTACAAATAGAAAATTCTATTTGTAATTTTTTATTTTATAATTCTTGCAAAAGTGCTTATAGTATAGTATAATAAATATACTATGTTATATCAAATTATAGGCTCAGGATTATCATTTATGGAGATATTGGCATTAATGCTAGGATACATGCTAGCATTATTGTTTTCATTTTCACTTCATGAATTTGCACATGCATACACATCAACAAAATTTGGGGACCCAACTCCAAAACTTATGGGTAGATTAACATTAAACCCATTAAAACATATCGACCCGGTTGGGTTTTTATGTTTGGTACTATTCGGATTTGGTTGGGCAAAACCTGTTGCTATAAATCCAATGTATTACAAACACTATAAAAGAGATATGAGCGTTGTTT
>CALDLU010000094.1:0-11170 GCA_937915245.1 uncultured Clostridia bacterium
TACAAAAATGTGTAGAAAGTTTTAGAGTCTCAGATGAAAACAAGAATTATTTGAAATCATTAAAAATTTAATTTTGTTGATATTTTATTTGCATAGATAAGTAAAATTTAGTAAAATAAGAATAATAGTAAAGGGAATATTATATGAAAAAGTTTTTTGTATCAATTTTAATGGTTTTTTGTATTTTTACTCTCGCAGGTTGTGGGGGAGTTACAGAATCAATTTTTATGGAAACATCATCGAAAATTTACGATTTTTATGTAAATAGTCTTATTTCTGCTCAAAATAGTTATAGAACTGATATTAATAGATTAGATGCAGAAAATTCTCAAAAAGAAAAAGTTGATTTTGCATGGAATGGGCAAAAAATAATAGAGATTGAAGAACTCGCAATTATTTCATCAATAGAATGTTATAATTTGATATCACAACCAAAAGAACTTTATTTAAGTGATGTTAATGGAATAGATTTAATTTCTGTAAAACAATCAAGAAGTGTTTACGAATGTTCTCTTTCAAAAGATAATCAAAAATATGATTTTTCTTTCTCAATTTCAAGAGATGCAACATCAAAATCATACAAAGTATCTTACAAACAAACAATATTAGATGAAGAAAAAAATTGTAGTGCAAGCGTAATATTTGATGAATCAGTAAGTCATTTAAAAATTGATACAATTTCTTATTATGAAACATCAACTATAAATTCTAATAATGAAGAAGAAAAGACTGTTGAAAAAATTGAAGTATTAAAAAATTTCTATAACCTTGTTAATAATCACAAAGCAAGCCAAATTAATGTAATGTTTGGAAATGGAAATAACACTTTGCTATATTCTTTCAATGTGTATAAACAAGCAATAGATTCAAGTTTAAAAATAGCTAAAATTGAGAAAAAAGAAACAACTATTGATGAAAACAATTTGTCATTAGCAAAATTTGCTCAATCAACAACAAACGATATTTGTGGATATATTGTGAACTATAAATCATCACAAAACAAAGCAGAAACCAAAACTTTTGGTGATATGAGTAAGTGGTAAAATGAACGAAATAGATAAACAACAAGAACAAGAGCATTTAGATAATGTCCTAAAAGAAATTGATGGACAGATAGATAACAAAAATAAACAAATTGAAGAATTAGAAAAAGAGATGGCTAAACTTAACCATCATTTTTCTGATCAATATTATTTTTTAGATGATGAAGAAACTGTTGTTGGTGGAAATGAACTTGATGAACAAGAAACTCTTATTAATGAAACCAAAGAACAGTATTATAAGTTGAAAAAACAAAAATTATCACCATACTTTGGAAAAATTGCATTTAAAGAACAAAGCGAAAGTGAATCAAAAAATTACTATATTGGTGTTTTTAACTTAACAAATGGAACAGATATGCCAGTTGTATGCGATTGGCGTGCACCAATTTCAACAATGTTTTATGACTATGAAATTGGCAAAGCAAGTTACAGAGCACCGATTGGACTTATATCAGGAGATATAACAAGCAAAAGACAGTTTAAGATTAAAGATAGCAAAATGGAGTGGTGTTTTGATTCATCACTTACTATTGATGATGATATTTTGCAAAAGGAATTATCACAAAACTCTACTCAAAAAATGAAAAACATTGTTTCTACAATTCAAAGGGAGCAAAATAGCATTATTCGTGATGAAAGCAATGTATTATTTGTTCAAGGTGTTGCAGGAAGTGGAAAAACATCTATTGCATTGCATAGGGTTGCTTATCTTTTGTATAAGTATAGAGATAAATATAAATCAAGTGATATATTGATTATCTCTCCAAATTCAATTTTCAGTGAATATATCTCAAATGTGTTGCCATCGCTAGGGGAAGAAAATATTGTTAATATATCATTTATGGATATTGCTAAAAATGAGTTAAACACTTTAACAAATCAATTAGAAACAAGAGAACAAGCATTAGAAGATTTAACAACAAACATAAAAAGGCTTAATGAAGTTGCGTATAAGAATTGTTTTGAGTTTGCAGATAGTTTAAAACAATATCTTAATGCTTATGTTGATTTTTCATTTAATCCAAAAGATTTTGTATTTGGAGATATAAAAATCAAAAAAGAAGAAATTGAAAAATTATATAATCAAAACTATAAAGAAAAAACTCCTGCTATTAGAATTAGTTGGATAGCAGACTATATTTTAGATAAAATTGGTGTTCAAGATGATAAAGGTGAAGTTTATGCGAGAATAAAAAAGGTTATATACCCAATGTTTATTTCTCAATCTTTAACAGAAATATACGCAGACTTTTTGGCTAACATTGGTTTAACATTTAGCTACACAAGTCAAAATAAAATAAAATATGAAGACATTGCACCTATACTATATATAAAGAACTATTTGCTTGGACTTTCAAAATTGAGCAAAGTAAAGTATCTTGTTATTGATGAAATGCAAGATTATAATCCATTACAATTTGAGATGTTTAATGAAATATTCTCTTGCCCAAAAACAATGCTTGGAGATATGAGTCAATGTATTGAAAAGTTGCTTGATGAAAATGATTTGAATAAAATTGCAAATATGGTTGGAGCAAAAGAGATTTTAACACTAAACAAAACATATCGTTCAACATGTGAAATAACTCAATTCGCTGATAGCATTAAGGGTATTCATTCGCAAACAGTTGATAGACATGGGGAAGTACCACAAGTATTAACATACGATAGTATTGAACAAGAGTGTGAAAAAATTGTAAGCCTTGTTAATGAAAATATTTCTAATTTTGATAACATTGCAATTATATGTAAAAACAAAAAGGAAGCTGAAAAATATTTCAGTTATCTATATGAGCTTGATGATTTAAAGTTGATGGATGAAAATAGCACTTTATCAAAAGTTATGATAATGCCAGCATCAATTTGTAAAGGTCTTGAATTTGATATGGTTATTTTACCAAATGTAACAACTGAGAATTACAATAATTTTTTGGATAAAAATTTATTATATGTTTCATCAACTCGAGCATTACATAGGTTGTATTTGACTTCAATAAATAATGTTTCAAAATTTATTAAAAAATAATTTAATAGTAAAAAAATAAAAACAAAATTCGACAAAATTCGACTTTTGTTTTTTTATTAATATTATCAACAGAAAATTATAAAAATTAGAAAATAATAAATTAATAATATTATATTAAATTTTTTGGTTATTTATTAATAACTAAAATATAAGTACAATAACGACTTTAAATAAATAATAAAATAAAAAAATAACAAGAAAATTTCGCCTAATTTTCTTGTTGTTTTATCTGGAGTGTCGCTTTATTTTAGCACATTATTTTATTTTGTCAATACCTATTTTAAAAAATTACCAAATTTTTTCTCTTTTTTTATTTGAAATAATTATTGATAAAACACAAATAACAATAAGTACAGCACTTCCAACTAGAATATATATCCACATTTGTGTTGCTTGCATTGACCTTGCTTCAATATTTTTCCAATTTAAACTTTGAACAATGTTGCCATTATTGTCTAGCAATTTTACTTCAATTTTATATGCGTTTGCAATGGTTGGATTAAATGTTATTTCACTACCTGTTCCTTGAGTTTGTCCTTCAATAAGCCAAACTATATTTTCTGGTTTGTAGTAATCTTGTAAATCAACAGAAAATTTAAAACCTTCAACTCCTGTTTCTCTATTGTCAAATTTTTCAACTTTGATTTCAAGGGTAGGTGCTGTTTTTTCTTCTGGATTAATTTTTATGTTTATAATGTTTGATACAAATTCTTGATTGTTTATAATTAGTCTTGCAAAAATACTATAATTCCCAGCACTCATTGTTAGAGCATTGAATGAGTAATTTACATTATTGCTAGATTGTTTTTGATAAATGTTACTTTTTGGAGTAAGAATATACCAATTAAGTACAGCATTTGCTGGAATTGGGACATTATCATCTTCGTTAAGAGAAAGACTTGCTGTTATATTTAATTGTTCCAAATCTTTGCCGATGGTTTGTTCAAGTTTTCCTGTTGTTGCAATTTTTATTGAATACGATACATTTGTTGTGATTTCAATTTCAATGCTAGCTTCTTTCAAACTTGAATTATTTAATAATACAAAGAATTTTATTTTTTTGAGTTCAAGCATATCTTTTGTAATAACTAATGTGTCAGATGTTTCATTAAGTTTGTTTGTATCATCAGTTGAATTTTTGAACCAACTAAAAGTGTAATTTGTGTTTGGATTTAAGTATTCTTGAAAATCAAGTACTGCTTTTAATGTGATTTCACTATAATCTTCATATAATTGAGTAAGATTTCCTGTTGCAGATATTTTTACTTGTGTTGGTGTTGCATAATCACTAACTATTGTGATTGCATTAGAATCAAATTCTTTTAATGTGGTTCTAATGGTAAATGTTTTTGGAAGTTTTGGTGTGAATTTTATATTTTGACCATTAAGTTGAACTGTGTAATCATCTGTGTCAACTGCACCCATATTAAAGTTTAATGCTTCACCGTTTATTTTCCACATAATTTCATTTATTGTGGTTTGGTCAAGTATTGAAGTTTGTGGGTTGGTTGAAACATTGGACTTTATTACAAATGATTTGTAATGAGGGTCAGTTTCTCTTACAACATTTGGATTAAAACTTACATGATAACTATTATCGGTTGTATCTTTTATTGGCTGTGTGTCATCTTCATTAAAAATATCAATAGAAATTCCAGTAATAGTGTAAGATTCAGCATTTACATCATTGCATAAAAGTGGAAAACTAACACACATACTCAATGTTAATATTAAGCAAATAAAAACTCCCCAAAACTTTTTCATAAAAATACTCCTATGATTAATTTACCACAAAACAAAAAAAAATAAAAATAATTTTTATAATTAAAAGTAAATATTTGAAAAAATATTAATTTTTATACCAAAAACAAGTGTAAAAAATGTGCTTAATATATTTTATATATTACTTTTACCAAAATTTGAATTATTTGCTTGTGTTTATTTGTATAAAAATATATAATAATACTGAAAATAATAAGGATGGTAAAATATGAAAAAGTCCCACATTTCTAAATTTATTTTAAGTTTTGCTTTTATTATCTTGGCACTCGCAAGTTTTGGGGGTGTTTATTTGCAGAATACATCATTACAAAATAATGATAACATTTATGCAGAAGATACAATAGAAATAAAAGATCAAACAGGACTTGCAGAGATCGCAAAAAATGTAAACAATGAAAATGAAGAAAAGAGAAATACATATGAAGGTCAAACAATTTATCTAAAAAACGATATAGATTTGTCGGGTAAGGTTTGGACTCCTATTGGGACAATGGAAACACCATTTAAGGGTACTTTTGATGGTCGTGGGTTTACAATTCATGGACTTACCATCACAAGCGAATTGTTGCCATCTTTAAGTTATGTTGGGTTATTTGGATATACGAATGGTGCAATAATTAGAAATGTTACTCTTGATTTAATTAATATTGACTATTCTGGTTCAACAAGTGTCGGAGGGCTTGTTGGAACAGGTGTCAATACAAAAATATATGACTGTGCAACTTATGGCTCAGTTAAAGGTAGTGGCAATATTGGTGGGATTGTTGGTAGTCTCACTGGTGGGAATTATAGTACTTTATCACATTCATATTCTTACGCAAAAGTGGAACATGTAAGTTCATCAAATTCATTAGGTGGATTAGTAGGTAATTACAGAGTAAGAAGAGTGCTTATATCTAGTACTGGTGGTCGTCCAAGATGGACTATTTTTACAGGGACAATATCAAACTCATTTTTTGCTGGTATAACATCAACTAACTATTCGGGATTGTATGCAGATGGAAATGCAAATATTTCAAATTCGTATACCATTAATTGCTTGCCATTGTCTGGTAATAATGATAGTGAAAGAACTAATGGATTTGGGACTATTGACTCCGAGGGGATAAAACAATATACCAAAATTGATAATGAAGACAGTTGGATTAAAGATCCAAAAAATCTAATGGGACATGGAACAAATAAGAAAGTTCTTAGGGGTGTTGGTAATATAGTTAGAGAAATTATTCAACAATCTTTTAATGTGTCAAATGGTAAATATCAAAATAAGTCAAATACTGGAGAAGTTGAATTATTAAAATCCACAGTGTATGCATCATCAACAACAACGAATAGTTTTAAGGTAGTAATATCATCTAGTGCCAATAACACTTTTACATTTGTTAGATATACAAGGGTTGTTAATGATAATGATAATGATAATGATAATCAGATTATTTTTAATCGTGGTGATTTCCTTAACAATGTTAAGTCTAATAATAATATATATACATCAACACCAGGGAATCCAAATAAGGACATAGATTTATTATATGAAGAAAAAACAGACATAACTTTTAATGTTTGTGAAAGTTTTGAATCTAATATAAAACCAACTACAACTTATGAATTAAATAGTAAATCTTTTATAGTTCCAGGGAATATGCAAGGGTATTATAAGATTGAAACTTATGAAAGAGGAAAGTTACAGAAAATTACAAGTTATGTAAAAACATATAAGAATCCTATAAAATCTGAATTTGAAAATGCTAAATATATTAATGCGATAATTGGGAAATCAGTAACTGATACTATTAATGAATATTATAATCAAATTACAGAAGAATTTACCATATCAAAAAACACATCATCACCTTATTCAAGACCTTATGGCGAGGAATATACAGTTAAGTTTCAAAATAATACTAACTTTGATTATATTGGGAAGCTTAATGGTTATAAAAGAGCCACAACTGATGATAGTGTTGGTTCAATTTTGAAATCACAATTAAAAAATGAATTTTCTATAAAAGAAAAAATTGGTTCTACTATAACAGGAGAAGGAATCAATTACTACTTTGATAATGTACTTGAAGTAGCTTTAGATGATGGAAGACAAAGAACGGATAAATTTGATGCATCATATTTTACGAATTGGGCTTCAAACTATACGGCAAAAGACAACGAGAAATCAAAAGCTATTAATGTTATGCTATACGAATTGGTATCAGACAAAGGTATAGGATATAATGGCGAGATTATATCGACAATAAGTGTTGGGGGAACTGGAAGTCAACTTTTCCCATTCTGGAGTGATTTTTCTTGTGTAGGTATAAAAGATGATGATAACAAGTATTATTTTAAAGCACAAAGTGAATCAGTGTTATCTTCTAATAAAGGCAATGTAACAAATGAGCGTTGGGAAGCAAAAAATTTGATATGGTATCCTGAGTGGGTATCAAAAAGTCAAGATAATATAAAAATTAGTACAAATACTGTTGATGGTAAAAGTCCTGTTCAAGATATCAAAATCAATAAAGGTACATTGGTTACAAGTGGCAATTTTTTAAAATTAGAAACAGATACAAGTGTAACAAATTATGTGTTTAATGTTACACAAAAAGGTGGATATAGATTACAATTTGTTGAACTCAAAATGACAATAGAAAACAAAGATTTAGATTCTAAATTTTATAATTCTAGTCGAAATTATAGTTATTTTGGATGTAGACTATCATATAATGCAAATGAAACTAGATATAAGGTACAATCAAAATATGAATGTACAATATTGCCAGAAAGTGGAACTTATCAGTTTACATTTTCAACATTGATTGGTGTTGAGTCAATAACATTTAATTTTGAAAAATATGAATTTAATGCCAAAATAAAGACAGACAAAGGTTCAACAATTAGTGATTATAATAATTCACCTATTATGATTGATGGTACAAACATAGATAATAATGGTAAAACCTTATCAGATATTTTGGGTGATAATGCAAAATTACTTAGCGTTAATTCAGAAATCCAAATTAAAAATATAGTGGTAAAAGCAGGTTATAAAATATTAGGTGTAACACTGCCAACAGAAACAGTAAATGGACATTCTGTTGAATTATCTCAAATACTTACTAAAAGCAATGATGATAGTTATATTCTTACACTAACTTTAAATTCTATTGACCCATTGGCTAATTTGGAAAATGATATTGAAATTATATTTAATATTCAACAGATAAACAAAGAGTTTGATTTTTCTATCAATTTAGATACTAATAATGATGACTTTAAAAATTTTGAATTTGGTATAGCAATCTCAAACAGTGGTTCGGAAGATGCAACCAGAAGTGCCACTCCAAGTCGTTGCAATTTAATTAGAAAATATGTGTACACCGATGATGTAATCAAAATAATATTTAACAATTTACCATATGGTATTAAATTAACAACATTTGACTTTAATGGTCTTAAAATTAGTGGATTAAAAATTGATAAGAGCAAAGATATTTCTGTTGATTCTAACTCATTAATTATTTCAAATGTTGTTGTTGATGATAGTGCCGATGAATTCTATATTAGAATAACATTTGACATACCTAAAATTAAACTCACAATAAAAGGTGAAAGTGTTTCTTTAAATAATGGTGTAGAACAAATAAATTCATTAGATTCTTATGAAGATATTGAAATATCCTATGGAACAGCCTTAACTATAACAAAAGATGCATATTCTAGAGAGTTAAATGTTAATATTAATGATGCTACACAGAATGAAATTAATAACTATATATATGAGATAAACCCAAATTTTGTTGAACAACTTACATTTTTATTTCAAACTAATGTAATTAACAATATGAATGTGAAAGATAATGTCGCAATTAAATGGGGACCAACATATTTAACATATGCAAAATTATTTGAATTAATTGGTTCAGGAGATGCCTTAAAAGAAAATTCTTCATATATTTTAACTATAAGATTTATTTACAAAACAATAACTATAAGAACAGGTGAAGCTTTAATACAAAATGGGTCAAACATAATTACTTCATATACTCAACTTGATGAAAAACAAATGAGTGCAGGAAGTGAGGGAAGTGTAACTGCTAATAACATTACTGGATATAAGTTTATTGGTTATTATGTTACTCAAAAAAGTCCAAGTGGACAAATTAGTGGTGATATATTTACAAGAGATTTATTGCATACAAACACAAATTTGGTTTATGCACTAAATAAAGATAGTTCTGGAATAAAAATTAATATTGAAAATTCAATATTATATATTGTTAAAGTTTATGAAGCAAAAAAACTTACTGCAGTTTTCAAAACTGATTTAAAAGATGATGCAACAAACGAAAATCTTGAAGTATCTCTTTCAAATACTGCTCCAATTCAAATAGAATTTAACACAAAGGTATCTAGCAGTATATTACCAACAGCACAAATAAACGGAATGTATGATTTTGTATGCTGGCAAAGCAAGTCGGTTATATTAAGTAATGCCGATTTCAAAATTGATGACAAATATGATATTGATGATGATAATGACACAGTTATATTTGTTATCAAAGCAACTCCTACAACAGTGGTATTGACATTATATAGTGATGTTGACAAAGTATTTGGAACAGCAAATATTTCATATGCAACATTAGATTATTCAAAAATTGCACAACCATCAAAATTAGGATATACACTTGTTGGTTGGAAATATAAATACAAAGATAGTGATGGCGAAATAAATAAAGCAAAAGATGGACAACTTTATGTTTCAATACAAAATGGAAAAGTTGTTCAAAGTGCTTGCAAAAAATTTGATATACAATCAAAGACTGTAGATTTTGTTGCAGTTTATGAAGCAAATATAATTTCAAATATCAAATTTAGAGCTGGTGGAATTAATAACGAAGGTAAATTCGTTTCTGGACAAAAAGAATACACAGCACAAGTTATGTTTGGAACAAGTGATTACAAAAGTGATTTGTTTAGTTTGTCAACTTTTGCACCAACTTGGGAAACTAACTATGCAACATATGAATTTGCATACTTTATATTCAATGATGATACAAATAAAATTTATGACCCAAATAGTACTGATGAAAGTAGGAAATATATTATAAAAAGTACTGAAATAAGTGGGGATATGATATTTACTGCTTATTACAAAGTTGTTGATTTTGTAACTCCAAGCATTGTTGGAAGTATGTCAAACTGGACATATGATGCACAAGCAAGAAGTATTACTCTTAACTTTAATAATAAGCAAAACACAAATGTATTAACATATTCATATGCATGGTATAAAGACGGAAAGGCACTTACAGGAAAAACAGATTTAATCCTTGATAATATTAAAAATGTTGTTGATAGTGGCAAATATGTGTGCCGAGTAAAAGTTAATGCAAAAAATAACTACGCATTTACAGAAAGTCAAATTGAAAAAGATACAGATGAATTTTTAATAACAATAACACCAAAAGAAATTTGGTTTACACAAAACGATTTAATTACAACAGAATTAGTTAAAGTGTTTGATAATACAAACAAAACAGATAGTTCAGTTGGTTATGATGGTGTGTGTGGTGGAGATAATATCACAGTTATTGCAACTTATGATAATGTTAATGTTGGAACAAATATATCTATGACAATAACATTAAGTGCAACAGGTTCAACAACTGATGTAAGAAACTATACTTATCCAACAGATATAACAGGAACTATTACTCCATATGAACTTAACTTTGTTCTCAAAAATCAAGCAAATAATTATGTAGTAAAAAATGGTGAAGATAATTTACAAATAAATATCAAAGAATACTATAATCTTGCAAGTGATGATTCAAGTTTTATGCAAAGATATGGATTTGCAATAGATTTTGAAATAAAGACATCACAAAATATTATTGGAGAATATTCTTACAATAATCAAAATGGAAATGATATTCTATTGTCGTTTGTATTGAAATCTGGAAATAGTAATAACTTTATAGGAACAGTAGATGACAGTTTCTTTATTAAAGATTCTGATGAAAATAGTGTTACAATTAGCATTAAAGTTTTATCAAATGATAATAGAAACAATGAACAAGTTGATAGCAGTTTGGCATATATTGTTGCAAATTCTATCATAAGTTCTGATAGTGATAAAGACCATATATTTAATATAAGTAATAATAACTCATCAAATATAACAATTATTGAAAAACGAGATTATCTTTTAAGAAACCCAAGCATTAATTTAAAATTAATGATTAATGAACAATCAAAAGATTATGGGTATATTTATTGGATAGAAAATTGGCAAGTCCAAAATGATGGCAAAATTGTT